>JAIRWW010000313.1 GCA_031268685.1 Azoarcus sp. | reverse complement strand
GTCAGGCCCGCGATCCACCAGGAAAGCTGTGGGCTTTGCTTTGAAAAGGCGTCTATGTCCGGCATGCAGGGCAAACCGGCAACCTCTTTACGCGACAGGAACAACGTGCGCATCTCCTGCGCGAAACGCCACGCGGCCAATGCGTCGTCCCCATGGAAATAGTTTCCCCAGGCTCCATCAGAATCCGGTGGCTGTCCATGATGTCCCATGACGGCCTGCGCCCAGGCACCGAGTAATTCGTCAAGAAAATCGCTGGCCTCACCGAACCATCGCTCCGAGGCTATTTTCTTTTTCAGGCTATCTTTCCAAAACAGCCATCCCAATGTGTCGTGACGCTTATCGTATATTTTGCGGGATTCACATTCCCTGCCCCGCAAGCTTTGCACCAAATCCCGGCGCTGTGCCTGAAAAGCCAGGGCGAATTTCCCCAGATCGTGCAGCGAAAGCCAAAACGCCAGCCAATCCAGGAATATCGTTTCATCATCGACCGGGAGATAGCTGGACAACAGCCGCTTGAACGTATCCGAGCGCACCAGATATTCGTAACCGACCGCAGCCACATCGAGGCTGTGATAGACAAGCAGATGGCAGGACGCGCCATCTTCGGGCAACTCCTTGCCAGCCTTGCCCCAGTAACGCCAGTATCCAGAAGAGTTTGTCACGATTTTTCGTCCTCGCGCTCAGGCATTCAAAATATCACTCGATGACCAGAAATATAACAGACAAAATAATGCTGAAAGAATAATCTGGCGAGCCATGCTGCAAGGCTCTCTTGCCGTTTATCCCACAGAACAATTGGCGTTCTTGCGCAAACGCCAGCTTTCGGGGGCAGCCCATCCCTTTACTGGAACATAACATCCGTCTCGAATTGCCATCAGGGAAAAGACCTGAATGAAAAGCCGGGTATAATTTCCAATCTTTACGCTCTGTCTTTTTTGTCGTGACAATCAATACTATTAAACCTGCCAGTAAGCGTTTTGTCAATTTGGAAAAATGGCTATTGCGCCAAATCGGCAGAGCAATCGCCGATTACAGCATGATCGGCTCCGGCGATACGGTCATGGTGTGCGTCTCCGGCGGGAAGGATTCTTATACTCTGCTCTCCTGTCTCCTGGCCCTGCGCGAACGCGCGCCGGTCGATTTCCGTATCGTGGCTATGAATCTCGACCAGCGCCAGCCCGGCTTTCCCAAAGATGTATTGCCTGCGTATTTTGAAAAGATCGGCGTCGAATACCGTATCGTCACTGAAGATACTTACTCCATCGTCAAAGACAAAATTCCGGAAGGCAAAACGTCCTGCTCGCTGTGCTCGCGCCTGCGCCGCGGCATTATTTACCGCACGGCGCGCGAAATCGGCGCCACCCGCATCGCACTCGGACATCACCGCGAAGATATTCTCGAAACGCTTTTCCTGAATATGTTTTTCGGCGGCAGGATCAAAGCCATGCCGCCAAAGTTGAAAAGCGACGACGGCAAGCATATTGTCATTCGCCCGATGGCATATTGCTCCGAGGCCGATGTCGCCCATTACGCACGCGCAAAAGCCTTTCCGATCATTCCCTGCACTTTGTGCGGCTCACAGGAAAACGCCCAGCGCCAACAGATCAAGGCCATGTTGCAGGACTGGGAACGGCAATATCCGGGCCGCATCGAGTCGCTCGCCACATCGCTCAAAAATGTGACGCCGTCCCATCTTGGCGACAGCCGCCTTTTCGATTTCGCACATCTGGAGCGCGATGCGAATGCAGGCGAAAACAGCGATGGCGGCAGAGAAGCTGCTGACGCTTCCGGCGTACCGCCGCCACAGACGGATGGCATCCACCCTGTCCGTGTCATACGCATTCAATCCAGGCAATCTACCATGGCATAATCGCCCTTTCTTACGATCACCATTTCCACTTTCAGTGCAACTGCTTCCATCGCCACTAACGCCATGCCCAACTCTCAAAACCTGTGTGTTCTCGCCGCCGAAATCGTCGGCGGTGATCGTCTTGCCGCGCGGCTTGGGAAAGCCGAGACGACCCGTGCCGTGGAACGCTGCATGAATCGCGTCGATCTCGCCATAGGCGGCAGCGACGGCGAGGTTCTAGCTCGCGATGGCGATATGGTCGTAGCCGCTTTCAGACAATGCAGCGGCGGCGTCATGGCCGCCTGCGAAGCCATCGACCGGGTGCGCAAGCTGCCGCCCGCAAGCGGCGCCCAGATGCAACTCCGAATCGGCATTCACTACGGCTCCGTCGATGGTACTCATGGCGAAGGCACGGAAGGCGCGCGCCGAATACTCCGCGCCTGTGCCGCAGGCCAATCGCTGGCAAGTTCCGCCGTGATCGCCGAATTGGACATAGCGGTGCGTAATTTCGCCAGCGCCGAGACATTTCACGGCGACCTTCGCAGTGCATTGCCATGGCCTGTTTTCAGTATCGGCAATCAAATCGCACAAAACGGCGCAGTTGCATCCCAGCCGCCGCGTCCGCCATCCACTCCGCCCCTCGCAAGTTCGCATACCAGCAAATCTTCTTTCGCAAGCACGCACCCCGGCAGATCGTCCCTGGCAAGCACGCCCCCCGCCGGATCGCAGCATATCCCAGACATGCCGCTGCAAACCTCTCTCAAGCAGCGCCTGCGCCTGCACCACCAGCAAAAAACGATATTCGTAGAAGAAAACCGCCCAGTCGTCCTGATAGGGCGCGAAACAGGCAACGACATCGTCATCGACGATCCGCGCGCTTCGCGCCAGCACGCGCGCATCGAGCGGCGGCGTGGCGGTTTCATGCTGATCGACCAGAGCACCAACGGCTGCTTTGTGACGCTCGATGGCCAGGGAGAACACTGCATAAAAGATGGCGAATATCTCGTTTCCGCCGCTGGACGGATCGGCTGCGGCTTCTCCGCACAAGAGTCCGAGGACGATCTCGTGTTCTTCGAAATTGCCTGAGCCGCGCTCACTGACTGAACTCGCTGGCTGGCTGAACTCACTGACTGAATTTACGCCCTTGTTCCGCCACAATGGCGTCTCACGCGCCATGTGCCGCCATGCTTCGCTAGAATGAGCAGCTTGTTCTACTCCGCCTACCGCGATGAACCCACGTCTGCGTGAAGTCCCCTATAACTACACATCGTTCTCCGACCGCGAGATCGTTATCCGCCTGCTGGGCGCGGATGCCTGGACTGTGCTCGACGAGTTGCGCGACGAACGCATCACGGGGCGTTCGGCACGCATGCTATATGAAGTGCTCGGCGATATCTGGGTCGTGCGCCGCAATCCTTACCTCGAAGACGATCTGCTCGCCAGCCGCAAACGCCGCGAAGCCTTGATCCAGGCGCTCAATCATCGCGTCAACGAAGTCGACAAACGCCGCCAGGGCAATGAGCGCGTTGCTCTGCTCGTCGAGCGAGCGCGCACGGCAGTGGCTGGTTTTGAATCCTGGTTCGAGGAAACAGCCCAACGCCGCCGCGCCATTCGACAACGCTTTTCCCGTTACACCCGCAACGACAACATTTGTTTCGACGGCCACGCCCGCGTCGCACACGTCACCGATGCAACCGACTGGCGGGTCGAATATCCGTTCGTCGTTCTCTACCCCGACAGCGAAAAAGAGGTCGCGCCACTGGTGCGCGGCGCCATCGCGCTGGGCCTGAGCATAGTGCCGCGCGGCGGCGGCACAGGCTACACTGGCGGCGCCATCCCGCTCGATGCGCAATCGGTCGTCATCAACACCGAAAAACTCAGCCACATCGACCCCATCGAGCGCATTGCCCTGCACGACGCCATGGGCCTGCCGATGAAAACGACCCACCCCACCATCCGCACCGGCGCGGGCGCCATCACCGAACGTGTCGCGGAAGCGGCGAGTCAGGCCGGACTGGTTTTCGCGGTCGATCCGACTTCGGCTTCGGCCTCGACCATCGGCGGCAACATCGCCATGAACGCCGGCGGCAAAAAAGCAGTGCTGTGGGGAACGGCGCTCGACAACCTGGTGTGGTGGCGCATGATCATGCCAGACGGCAACTGGCTCGAAGTCGACCGGCTCGACCACAACTTCGGCAAAATCCACGAGCAAAAAGACGTCCGTTTCCGCCTGCGCCGCATCGACAGCGCGCACGGCTCGCCGCTCGGCGAAGGCGTCCTTCTGGTGCCAGGGGCGCGATGCCGCAAAGACGGACTCGGCAAAGACGTTACCGACAAATTCCTCGGCGGCATCCCCGGCGTACAAAAAGAAGGCACCGACGGCATAATCGTCGCGGCGCGCTGGTTGTTGCACGAAATGCCGCCCGTCACGCGCACAGTCTGCCTCGAATTTTTCGGACAGGTGCGCGAGGCAGTACCCGCCATCGTCGACATCACCAATTACTTCAAACCCGGCGGCGGCGGAAACGTAGCAAACGTGCAGCTCGCCGGGCTGGAACACATGGACGAACGCTACGTGAAAGCGGTCGGCTACACGACCAAGGCCCGCCGCCACGGACGCCCGAAAATGGTCTTGATCGGCGATATCGTCGGCTTCGACGAAACCGCGGTCATGACCGCCGCCGCCGAAGTCGTGCGCATGACCCACGCGCGCAGCGCCGAAGGCTTCATCGCCGTCTCGCCCGAACAGCGCAAGCGTTTCTGGCTGGAACGCGGGCGCACCGCCGCAATCTCGCGGCACACCAATGCCTTCAAGATCAATGAAGACGTGGTGATCCCGCTTCCGCGCATGGGAGACTATTGCGACGGCATCGAACGCATCAACATCGAACTGTCCATCCGGAACAAACTGGATTTGTGCGGAGCGCTCACAGAGTTTCTCTCTGGCGCACTGCCGCTCGACCAGGGCGACGCCAACCTCACCTCGGAAGAACTGATCGGCGACCGGCGCGACGCCGCCCTCGCTTACGTCGAAACCGTGCGCAAACGCTGGCAATGGCTACTGGAAAACCTCGACCTGCCGCTGGCCGAAGCCGAAAAAGCATTCGACCTCCTTGGCATAAACGCAAGCGAACTGAGCAACCGCGCGGCAAACCCGACACTTTTTCACCGCTTGCAGGACTACTCCATCCGCGTATCGTGGAAGACCGAACTCGCGCCCCGGCTCTCGAAAATCTTCAACGGAGCCATCTTCCACTCCGTACTGGAAAAAATCGACGCACTGCACCGCCAAGTCTTGCGCGGACGGGTTTTCGTCGCACTGCATATGCATGCAGGCGACGGCAACGTACATACCAACATCCCGGTCAATTCCGACGACTACGAAATGCTCCGCGCCGCCTACCGCGCCGTCGACCGCATCATGGCGCTGGCGCGCTCGCTGGGCGGCGTCATCTCGGGCGAACACGGCATTGGCATCACGAAGCTCGACTACCTGACCGACGCGGAGATGGCCTCGTTCCGCTCCTACAAAGACAAAGTCGACCCGGAAAACCGCTTCAACCGCGGCAAACTCATGCCCGGCGGCAATCTGGCAAACGCCTACACGCCGAGTTTCAACCTGATGGGGCACGAATCCCTCATCATGGAACAAACCGAAATCGGAGCCATCGCCCACGCCATCAAAGACTGCCTGCGCTGCGGCAAATGCAAACCCGTCTGTAGCACCCACGTCCCGCGCGCCAACCTGCTCTACAGTCCGCGCAACAAAATCCTCTCGACCTCGCTGCTCATCGAAGCCCTGCTTTACGAAGAACAAACCAGGCGCGGCGTCTCGCTCGCGCACTGGAGCGAATTCGAGGATGTCTCCGACCACTGCACCGTCTGCCACCGCTGCGAAAAGCCCTGTCCGGTCGACATCGACTTCGGCAATGTTTCCATCAGCATGCGCAACCTGCTGCGCAAGCAGGGAAAGCGCTCTTTCAACCCTGGCAAGGCCGCGGCCATGGCCTTCCTCACCCTCAAAGACCCGGCCCTGATCGGCGCAATGCGCGCCGTCATGCTTCGCTTGGGCTACAAACTACAGCGCATCGCATACAAACTGGGGCAAAAATCGCTCCCCGTTCGCAAACAAATCAAGGCGCCGCCCGCCACAGTCGGACGCGCTCCGCTCAAGAGCCAGATCATTCACCTGATAAACCGGCCCATGCCCGGCAACCTGCCGCGCCAGACGAGCCGCGCCATGTTCGACCTGGAAGACAGCGCCATCATTCCCGTCATCCGCGACCCGGCCAAAGCCTCGACCGATGCGGAAGCCGTCTTCTACTTCCCCGGCTGCGGTTCGGAGCGGCAATTCAGCCAAATCAGTCTGGCCACCCAGGCCATGCTCTACCACCTCGGCGTACAAACCGTGCTGCCGCCCGGCTACCTGTGCTGCGGCTTCCCGCAGACAGCCGCAGGCAACGAAGACAAGGGCCAAAAAATCAGCACCGAAAACCGCGTGCTTTTCCACCGCGTTGCCAACACGCTCAACTACCTCGATATCAAAACCGTCATCGTCTCCTGCGGCACCTGCATGGATCAGCTACAGGAATACGAATTCGACAAAATCTTCCCTGGCTGCCGCCTGCTCGACATCCACGAATACCTGATGGAAAAAGGCGTCAGGCTCGAAAACACAGCCAAGGCCAGTTACATTTTCCACGACCCCTGCCACACCCCGATGAAGCAATACCCTGCCCTCACGGTCGCCGGAAAACTCCTCGGCGCGCCCGTCACGCTCTCCGATCGCTGCTGCGGCGAATCCGGCACCATGGCCATTGCCCGTCCCGACATTTCCACCCAGGTCCGCTACCGCAAACAAGAAGAAATCGAAAAAAACGGCAACGCCCCGGTTCGCATCCTCACAGCCTGCCCAAGCTGCCTGCAAGGGCTGGCACGCTACGCCAATGTGGCGGGTGGCGTCGAATCGGACTATCTGGTCATCGAACTCGCCCGCAAGGTGATAGGAGAGGACTGGCTGGAATATTACGTAGCGCAGGTCAACGACGGCGGCATCGAGCGGGTGCTGTTATAGCCCGATCTGCACGGCGGGAGCCTGTCGAAGTCCCGCCGCGCCCGCCCCGGCCCCACAAAATCAATCGTGCTCGCATTCACCGGCGGCATTCTGGCGCTTCTGCCACAGCACATCGCCTTGTCCCGCCGCACGGTTGAGGATTCTTCCCAGCACAAAAAGCAGGTCGGAAAGCCGGTTCAGATATTGTCGCGGTCCGTCGTTAACAGACTGAACTTGCGCCAGCGCCACCAATGCGCGCTCGGCGCGGCGGCAGACGGTGCGGGCATGATGCGCCTGGGCTGCGGCCCGGGAACCGCCGGGAAGAATGAAATCCTTGAGCGGCTCCAGATCGGCGTTATAGCGGTCGATGGCAGTCTCCAGCCGCCTCACCTGCCCGGCTGTGATCATGCTGGCGCCGGGAATGCAAACCTCTCCACCCAAATCGAACAAATCGTGCTGCACGCCAGTCATGAGCGCACGCACATCGCCAGGCAAGGTTTCGGCAAGCAAAAGCCCGAGCGTCGCGTTGGTTTCGTCGATTTCGCCGATGGCACGGATGCGTACATCATTTTTGGCGACCCGCGAACCGTCGCCGAGACCGGTAGAACCAGCATCGCCAGTGCGAGTGTAGATTTTGGAGAGGCGGTGTCCCATGGCGTTTCCGTCCAGCAAAGTCGAGGAAAAAGCGGCAAAAAGCCGGTGGCGCACATGATAACCGCCTCACTTCTGCAAATGCCGGAGCTGGACAGCTATCGTGGGCTGGTGCATCAAATTTTGCGTAATTGCAGAGCGCCAGTGATGTATTCGGGATTATATGCAAAAGTCTTAAATTCTCTGAGTAGACTGGTGAATCGTAAGATGGCTGGTGAATCGTAAGGTATCAGCGCGAAACAGGCTCAAGGCAAGGCGGCGCAGGAAAGAGAAGTTCCAGACGGCGTTTCGCATGCGGATAATCTTCGCGCCCGGATTGGCACATGGTGAAAGCAACGGCGCGCCCACCCATTTGGCCCGGCACGCTTCTCCACGGACTTATTGGCTGGATGCTGCGGGAAGCAGATTAATGACCTGTACTTCGTTTCTGGTCCCAAGCCGCATCCATGGGCCGAACGTTCCTGCGCCTTGCGAGACCAACACCGTGGTTCCGCCAATCTGATAACGCCCGCTGTACATGGGGAAGCGGTACTTCACCAATGCGGTGCCAGGAAAAAACTGCCCGCCATGTGTGTGGCCGGAAAGCATGACATCAATATTTCCTTCCGCTGCATAGCGCATACCTACAGGGCTGTGATGCACAAGGACGGATGGCTTCTCAGCGTCTCTGGCAATTCGCGGCAATTCTTCCTGTATGGTCAGGGCGTTTACGGCATGCGCATCATAGGTTTCCCTGTCGGCGTTCATATATTCCATACCGATTAGCTGAATGCCATGCGTCTCGATCATTTCGCTTCGCAAAATCCGTATACCCGCGTCAGCTATAAGTTGAAGCGCCTTGTCTGTGTCCATGTAATATTCATGGTTGCCGAGGGTGAAATACTGCTCAGCGTCAACGGCCTTGAAAAGCGAAAACAGTTCAGGCTTCAGGGCCAGATTGCTATCGACCAGATCGCCGTTATAAAGAACCATATCGGGCTTCTGTTCATTCACGGCATTCAGAATCTTCTTGAGCCAGGATTCCCCACGCTGAGTTCCCAGATGAATGTCGGGAACATGAACAAGCCTGACAGGGCGCTCCAGCCCCTTCACAGGCAAGTCGTAATGCACGACCACGAAAGATTGCGCATTGATGAACCCAAGGATCACGAACAATGCGGAAACGGAAATTCCGCAAATACCGAGCGAACGCCCGGCAATCCGTTTGATAAGGAATGAGAGCGGATGTGTAACGGCCAGGAAGAAAAACAAATAAATGAAAAAAACCAGCAGCAGCCCAAGCGCATTGAAGATGACAGCAATGGAAGCACTATCCCAAGTGTAAACCCCCTTGAGAAGCAGCAGCGCATAGCCAACGACAACGCCAATGAACAAAGCATGCCATGGCCACGCCTTTCGGAGACCAAGCAATTTTTTCAGCCTGGACGGGACATACCAGACTGAAACAGCTATCAGGCACCATACGATCATCGTTATCATCATTGCGGTGTCATCTCATCGGTTTCAAGGGCCGGACGGTCTTCACTCATGCCGTTGCCGTTACTTATCGGCTGCACATTCCGCACTTCCGATGGGCATGAGGGAAAACAAGGAGCGGAAGCAATCCCTGGCTGGCCTCGATGCGAAGGCGGCTTCCGCCCTTCCCGGAACTTTACAGTATTTCATAGAATCGGCTAAGATGGAGGGTTGCCGAGCAGGCGGCGAGAAATCAACCCAGCTCAGCCAAACCATACATGGAAACGATTTCCAAGGAGTTTCAAAGTGAAAAAAGAGCACCTCTATCGAGTCACACTTGAACAATTGGACGCCGTTTCGCCCGACGCAGCATCTCGCCAGTTGCAGCTTGATTTCGGCAACCACGACGATATCTTCTCCATCATTGAGATTGAGCGCCAGGCGGCGGCTGCCACCGGCCTTTCCGCTGACGACGGCGCAATGCTTGTCGTGGGACTCAAGCTGTTTGGCAAAGTCATCATGAGCAACAGGGGAAATGAGCTGTTCTCTGCGTTCGAGCCGCATTTCATAGATTTCATGAAAAACCTGAAAAAGAACCTGAAAAAAGATGCTACTGAAAAGTAGCCTGCCAGAAAACAAAAATCATCCTGAAATGAAAAACCGGGCGGGTATGCTTACCCCGCCCGGTATACGCGGCTTTGGCCGATTCGCGTTCAGTTAAGCCGGATGGGCACGAAAATCCGCGAATTCCCGCGCTGAATCAAGAGCGCAAAACGCTTGCCCACTTTTTCAAGCGACTGCCGGAACTGCGTCGGCGAAGAAACCGGCTGGCTGTTCAGGGCGAGGATGATATCGCCAGTCTGCAAACCGGCTCTCGCAGCTTGCCCTCCAACCGTTTCGACCACCAGTCCGCCCCGCACGCCCAAGCGCGCGGCTTCACGAGCATCGAGCGCCCGCAAGGCAAGACCGAATTTATCGAGCGTGCCCTGGGCATCCTTGTCCTGATCGCCGCCAGCGGCTTGTTCGGCATTTTCCGCCGGCAGTTTGTCGAGTATGGCGGTGACTTCGCGCCGCTTGCCGTCGCGCCAGATTTCGAGCCGGACTTTGCTACCCGGCTGGCTATCGCCGACGATGCGCGGCAATTCATTGGATTCGTTGATTTCCTTGCCATCGACCTTGAGTACGACATCGCCCGTTTGCAGACCGGCGCGTTCGGCAGCGCTGCCAGTTTCGACTTGCGCCACAAGCGCACCGCGCGCTTTGTCGAGACCGAAGGACGAGGCCAGTTCCGGACTCATTTCCTGAATGTAGATGCCCAGGCGTCCACGCTGTACATGGCCATGCTGCACCAGTTGATCCTTGACCCTCATGGCAACGTCAATGGGAATGGCAAAGGAGATACCCATGAAACCGCCCGAGCGCGAGTAGATCTGCGAGTTGACGCCGATGACCCGGCCATTGAGATCGAACAGGGGACCGCCAGAATTGCCTGGATTGACCGCAACGTCGGTCTGGATGAAAGGCACGTAGTTTTCGTCCGGCAAGCGGCGCGCCTTGGCAGAGATGATGCCGGCTGTGACTGTGTGTTCGAGGCCGAATGGCGAGCCAATGGCTGCGACCCACTCGCCGACGCGGGCGCGGTCGGGATCGCCGATGGAAGCCGTCGGCAGATTTTTAGCTTCGATCTTGATGACGGCCACGTCCGTGCGGCGGTCGATGCCTACAACTTTTGCCTTGAATTCGCGCTTGTCGCTTAATTTGACGGTGACATCGGTACTTTCACTACCGACCACATGGGCATTGGTAAGCACATAGCCATCGCTGCTGACGATGAAACCGGAGCCTATGCCCTGTCTGGCGCGGGGAATGCCGGGCTGCCCAGGAAAACCTTGCCCCGGTATGCCGAAACGGCGAAGAAAATCGAAGAAAGGATCGTTGGCCAGGGGATTTTCACCATCGGACTGAATGGTTTCGTTGACGCTTATATTAACCACCGCAGGGCCGACTTTCTCGACAAGGCTTGCGAAATCCGGCAGACCGCGCGGCGCAGCCACGGCAGTGTCTTCGGCATGCGCGGTGGAGATAGTGCTGTTTTCAGGCAAGCAGGCGGCCAAAGCGAGGGCCAAGGCTGCGGCGACAAGGTTTTTTTTCATTTACGCTCCTCGGTAAAAATAAAAAATGCGGACTGCCCCAGATGGGGTAACGACAGGAACATTTGACAGCATTTCCGGCGCGCTGTTCCCGAAATCCTTCAGTTTCTTCACAGGACGGCGAATCCGTCGCACGAGTATGGCATTCTTTCTTGCGATAAACTTGAGGACAGCGCATTCTCTCGCGCCGAGGCTTTCATGTAATATGCCTTTTACCAGGAAATACCGAGATACGCGAATGACGCTTACCTACTTACGCTATATCGTCGCCTTGGCGCACGAGAAACACTTCAGCCGCGCAGCCGAAAGATGTCACGTTTCGCAGCCGACGCTCTCTGTGGCTATCAAGAGAGCCGAGGAAAAACTCGGTGTCCAGCTTTTTGAGCGCGGCGCCACCGAAATCAAAATTACCGAAACCGGACGCCGCATCGTTACCCAGGCCGAAAAGGTTTTGTTCGAAGCCGCTCGCATCGGAGAGATCGCCACCGCCGGAAAAGACCCGCTCATCGGAACCTTGCGGCTGGGCGTCATCTACACCATCGGCCCTTATCTGCTGCCGCGCCTGATTTCGCGAGTGCACCAGCGCGCGCCGCGCATGCCGCTCATCATCCAGGAAAATTACACCGCACGCCTGACCGAGTC
>JAIRWW010000249.1 GCA_031268685.1 Azoarcus sp. | reverse complement strand
CTGATGCCGGAGAAAGCGCCGCCCGACCTCTCCAAATTCCTGATTTCCCCGATGCCGGGCCTGCTGCGCGAGGTATCGGTGACCGAAGGGCAAGAAGTCAAGGCTGGCGAAAAACTCGTAGTCATCGAAGCGATGAAGATGGAAAACATCCTCAAGGCCGACAACGACGTCAAAGTAAAGAAAATCGTCGCCCAGCCGGGCGCGAGCCTGTCGGTGGATGAGGTGATTATCGAGTTCGAGTGATGGGCGGTTTTTCGCGCTTTACTTTTGAATGGCAAAAAGCCCGCCGGAAGGCGGGCTTTTTGCCGTTGAAAAGTCCAGCGCAAGGGATACGTTTTTTGGGAGCAAGGCCACTGCTTGTGTGCCCGGATTTGGAAAATCCCTCCCAAACGGCGGTCTGCGTTGTGCGAAAATTTCGTTTGAAAGAGAGTGGAACCGCTTTCCAGTAGGGTAAATTCAATGAAATACCTTGTCGATCCGGGCAAAAATGCGGGCGTGAAAGGAAAACCATAATAATTTCGCTCCCATTTTCAACTGCATCGTCACGACTTGTTGGAGCTTGTCATGAAAACAAAAACACTGGTCTTGGCCGTCGCCATGCTTGCCATTGCGTGTCACGGGGGGCACGATACTGACAGCGAAAAAATGGCGGATATTGAGCAGATCGAGGGACGAATCGGAAAAGACTGGGCCGAGATGTCAAAAGGTCTTGAAGGCTTTGATCTGATACGTGCTCGTCTAAAAAATAATCGTGTCAAAATCTCGCACGAAATGGCAGTGTTTTACCTGAAAAGCGATGTTGCGGAGGCGATCTACCACCAAATGGGCGGGGAACCCAAGCCAGAAGGCGCGGGTCGCTTGGATAGAGTTGTGAAATCTCTTTCACAAGGCGGTCTGTGGTGCGCGAAAGAGAACGCGGCAAAGGACTCAAAGAGACTTGTGTATACGTGTGAGATGTTCGTGGATTTGAAAACAGGCGTCTTGCATGGTGTAGAAAAAGGGCTTAAAGGTTTCGGCTGGATAAGCACTCGTCTGAAAGACAACCGGGTGACAATCTCGCAAGAAAGGGCGATATTTTATCTGAAAGACGACGTCGCAGAGACGATTTACAACAAAATAGAAAGCAAAGCCCACACCGGAGGTACAAAACTTCTTTCAGAAGGAGAAAACGTTTTGGTTTGTGTGAAAGTTCCGTCTGAAAAATCAGAAAAAACTAAATGTTTGTGTTGGATTAACCTGGATTTGAAAACCGGACGCCTGAATAATTACGGAGATGACGAGAACGAAGAATTTGACGAAGAAGACTTGAATCGTTGGCATGACGAGAAGGGCAGTAAGTTTCCACGGCTGCCGACATCTGTATGGCCATGAAAACAAAAACACTGGTCTTGGCCGTCACCATGCTTGCCATTGCGCACCCCGCTTATGCCGAGGAGAAATGGGCGGAGACCGGCGATATAAAGGCGCAAATGGGAGACAATTGGGCCACGTTGTCAAAAAAGGGCTTGAAGGCTTTGATTTGAGACGTACTCGTCTGAAAGACAACCGGGTGACAATCTCGGGAGGAATAGCGTGGTTTTTGCTGAAAGGCGATGTCGCGGAGGCGATCTACCATCAGATGGGAGGCAGCCCCAACCCCAAAGGAGCTGGTTGTCTTGTTGGACTTGGAAAACGCCTTCCAGCAGGGGGGCTGTCTTGCGTGAGGAGTTCGGCGGAGAAATCGGGCAAAGCTGAATATAAATGCCAAATGGCTCTGGATTTGCGAACGGGACGGCTGTTTATGGGGGAAGTTGATGAGTGCGATGAAGACGATCAAGAAGAACTGGATCGTATTCAAGACAAGAAAGGCACAAAGTTCCCACGCTTGCCGTATCCATAGCAACTATGAAAACAAAAATACTGGTCTTGGCCGTCGCCATGCTTGCCATTGCGTGTCACGGGTATCACGCGATATTGGCGGCGAATGACCCCGCATAGTCGAAACGCGGCGGGATGGCCCATTCGACGCCATCCGGCAGGGTAGGTCCTGCTTGCGCCCGCGCGGGAATTGGCCCGCTTTCCGCCTCGGCGACGGGCGGTGCGCTCAGGCATCCCGACAACAGCGCGGACAGCAGGCACAGGAATGGCGTTAAGGAACGGTACATTAAATAGTCTGCCGCCGCTTTCCGGCTGAAACGCGAGTTTGAGCGCGTGAGCCCAAGCATTGACGCTCCTTGTTTGACGCATACGCAGCCCAGGCAGGCTGTGCCAGCTTCTCATGTCGCCTCGCTCTCACTCCCTCCATCACACGGCTTCACCGCGCGCCACCTCCTTCGGAGAGGGAGGCCAGACGGCCAGCAGGCGCAAGGTTTTAGCTTCGTCGGCACAATGTCAAAACATTGACGGGAGAAAGTTAAAACTTTGTCGGCACAAAGTTTTCGCGCCACAGGCAGAAGCTCGAAGCCTGTTTCCAACATGTCAATATAATGACTTGACAAAAGTGCGCCAAGCTAGAGATACCGTTCGCCCTGAGCTTGTCGAAGGGCATTGCTTGTGGAGCCACGGGCTTTGACAAACTCAGCTCGAACGGTGGCTCAGCCTGAACGGGAGGGAATAGCGTCCAGTAGAATGAAAAAAGCTGAAAATCCATGTTTTCCAGTTTTTTATGGACGCTAGCGCGTATGCCCTTCCTTGGTGTTGAAAGTCGCTTATTACGATGTTTCAATCCACGGCTGTAAGCGGGCGACAAGGCAGGGAAGGGCTTACGCTCATCCCGCGCCCGATTGTCCCCTTGAAGGGGGATGTTTCCAGCCGGAGTTAGTTTCGGATGAAATTATTGCAGGCGGCGCAACTAATCGCCGGTTGGCGGCGGCCCGCGCACAGGCCGGTCAGTTTCACTCTGGGGCGCGGAGAAATTCTCGCGCTGGCGGGGCCGAACGGCGCGGGGAAAAGCACTTTGCTGGCGGTGCTGGCCGGGAGCGGGGCGCGGGTTTTTTCCGGCGATATTTTTCGCGCGCCCAATCTTCGTATCGGTTTCCAGACGCAGTATTTGCCGCCTGTGGCGGGCGTGCCGCTTTCCGGCGCGGAGTTACTGGCGCTTACCGGGGCCAGCCCTGAAGGTTTGCCGGAACCGCTGGCGGTTTGTGCGCGGCGGCGGCTGGATAAGCTCTCCGGCGGGCAACGGCAATATCTGGCTTTGTGGGCTATCTTGCAAGCGCCCGCCGATCTTTTGCTGCTGGATGAACCCGGTAATCATTTGGATAAGGCGGGGCTTGCCAGTCTTCCATCTGTTTTGCGCGCGCGGGCGGCTCAAGGGGCTGGCATTGTGCTGGTGAGCCATGACGCGGAGCTGGCGCGGGCGTGCTGCGATTGCTTGTTGAGCATGGAGGCGTGCAATGATTGATTTTTTGCCGCAACTGGCGCTGTTCTGGCGGCCTTGCTTGACTGGCGCGCTGTTGGCGCTGCTGCTCTCGCTTCTCGGTTTGTATTTGCGCTTGCGGCGGGAGTATTGGGCCGCCCTCGCATATGGGCAGCTTGGCGCGGCGGGCGCTTTGGGGGCGCTGGCGCTGGGTTTGCCCCATATTACGGGCGGTCTGGCTTTTAGCCTTGCTGTGGCTGGTATGAAGCATTGGCTGGAAAAGTGTTTGCCGGCGGAGGGGCTTTTCCCGTTGTTTTTTATTTTCGGCTGGAGCCTTGGTTTGCTCTTGACTGCTAATTTGCCCGGCGTGGAGCGTTTGGGCGCGGCGCTTTTTGAAGGGCAGCTTTATTTCGCCGGAATTGAGATGTTGTGCGGCGCGGCGCTGGCGCTGGCTTTGGGGGCTTTCTTTTTGTGGCGGACGGGGCGGTTTCTTTTGCTAGCCCGTTTGTTTCCCGCGCATTTCCACGCCCAGGGTTTGCCCGCGTGGCCGGTGCGCGCAGGCTTCGATCTGCTGGCGGCGGCTTCGCTTGCTTTGGCGGTGATGAGTTTGGGGGTGATGGGCGCTTTCGCGCTGGTTTTTATCCCGCCTTGGCTGGCTTTTGCATTTGCGCCCGGCTGGCGGGCCGCGCTCGCTGTCGCGCCGGTTCTGGCGCTTTTTGCTTATGCGCTGGCGTTTGTGCTCGCTTTGATTTATGACCAGCCATTCGGGCCGACGCTGGCCTTGGTGTTGGGGGCGCTGGCTTTGTCCGGCGCGGTTGCCCTGCGTTTTGCCGGGCGTGCGGAAGGCGGTGAGTAGCAGGGGAGGGAGGCTTTATGAAGCCAGCGTTCGGGCTGCGCCAGCGTTCGGGCGCTGAGCCACCGTTCGGGCTGAAGCTCTGTCGAAGCCCGTGGCTCCACAAGCAATGCCCTTCGACAAGCTCAGGGCGAACGGGAGATGCAGACAGGGCAGGGTTTTTCGTAGGGGCGGGTTTGAAACCCGCCCCTACAGGTCTTGACCTGAACCATAGAATCTCAGGGCGAACGGTATCTTTCGCTCAGGGCGTTTGGCCTCCCTCCGAGGGATGCGCCCGCCGCTATCCGACCGAGCGCGGCCCCTTCCACCACAGCGCGTAGCACATGCCCCCCAGCGCGAGAAAAGCAAGCATGCCGAGTTCGAGCGTAAGCGGCGATCCCCAGATCAATGGCACGATGGCCTTGGCTGTGATGGCATTCAGCCCGACTTGCAGGAATGTCTGGCAACTCGCGACCATGCCGCGCCGCGCGGGGAATAGTTCTAGTGTAAGCAGCATCATGCTTGGCCCGGCAAGCGCCATTCCTATGGCGTAAAGCCCGATGGGCAGCACCGACGCCGGTACGCCGGGAGGAAAGAAGGTCGCGTGGCCGACGGCCAGCGCCGATGCTGTTCCCATGATGATGAAGCTGCAACAGATTGTGCGGTGCGCGCTCCAGCGTCCGGCGACTCGGGACGAGATCATGGAACCTAGCGCCAGCCCGGTGACGAAGGGGACGAAGAGCCAGCCGAATTGCGTTTCTGTTAGCCCCAGGTGGCGTATCAGGAAGGTGGGCGCTGCGGCGATGTGGACGAAAAAGCCGTTGAAGTTCAGGGCGAACGCCGCGGATAGCAGGAAGAATTCGCGGTCGGAGAAGATTCGCGCATAGGATCGAAGCATGTCCGGCAGGCGCAGCGGCATGCGCGCTTCGGGCGGCAGCGTTTCCGGTAGTTCTTTCCACGATAGCCAGGCGAGAAAGCCGGAAAAGATTACCAGGAACCAGAAGATTGAGCGCCAGCCGGTGTGAAAGGTCATCCAGCCGCCGAGCATGGGGGCGATGGCGGGGGCGACGGCGAAAATTGTTGCTACGCGCGTCATCAGGCGTTGGGCTTGCGCGCCCTCGAAAAGATCGCGGATGATGGCGCGCCCGACGATTACGCCAGCGCCCGCCGCCATGCCTTGCAGGGCGCGTCCGAACAGCAGCCATTCGATGCTGGGCGCGAGCGCGCAGACCAGGGATGCCAGTAGAAAGACTACGCTGCCGCTGACTATGACTATGCGCCGCCCGAAACAGTCGGAGAGCGCGCCGTGCCATAGGGACATGAATGCGAACATCGCCATGTATACGGCCAGCGTCCATTGCAGATCGTCGTCGCTGGCATGGAGCGCATCGCCGATGGCATGGAAGGCCGGCAGGTAGGTGTCGATGGCGAAAGGCCCGATGGACGAGAGGGCGGCCAGCAACAGGGCCATGCGTTGCAGGGAGACGGGCATGTGTGTTCCGGCAAATCCGCCAGAAGAAAAGAAAAAGCCGAAACGGGTAGTCGTTCGGCGAGCGGAATTATATTCTTTTTTCCGCACTGCAAAATGAATTGTTCCCGCATCTCCGGATGTTATGGCATGGGTATTGTTCCGGTAGATGCGGGAAGCGTGGCGGTTTCAGTCCAGCGCGGTTTCAGTCCAGTGCGATTTGCGCCCTGACCCACATCGTGCGGCCAGGTTCGTTGACGCGGGTGGTTTGTTCGTAGCCCTGGATCATGCTGCTCTGGCCGCTCTTGCTGATGAATTCGGCGTAAGTCCGGTTGAATAAATTGTCTATGCCGAAGCTGATCTGGGCGGTTTTGCGCCAGCGGTAAGAGCCGTTGATGGAGAAGATGCTGAATCCGCCGGTCTTGCCCAGGTCTTGCCCGACAACATTGCCCTGGTTGAGTGCGTAGCGGTCTTGCGCGGCGACGAGGCGCAGTAGCGCGCCCGCCGACCATGGGCCGTTTTGCCAGTCCAGTCCGAGCCGGCCTTCCAGCGGGGGCATTTGGGCAAGTGCGCGGCGGTCGCTGATGTTTTCGCCGTGTACATGGGCGAGGCTCGCTGTGCCTTTCCAGTCTTGCGCAAAACGGTAGTCGATGCCTGCTTCGCCGCCCCATGTTTTTGCGCGTATGTTGCGGGCGATGCTTACGTTGCGTCCGGCTGGTTTGGCGTAGCGGCTTTGTATCAGGATGTAGTCATCCGTGCTGTTATAGAAAGCCGAGGCGAATATTTGCCAGGGGCCGGACTGCATGGTCGCGCCGATATCTATTTGCGTCGTTTTTTCCGGTTTCAGGCTGTTGAAGACGGAAAGGCTGGCGGCGTTGTCTTGTCCGGCGGCTTCTTTGTTGATGAGTTCCCAGAAGTCGGGCGCGCGTTCGCTGCGCCCCAGGCCGGCATAGGCGGTGCCGCCGGAAAAGTCTTGTTCTAGCCGGATGAAGCCGCTCGTGAGGGTTTCGCGGCGGGTTTGATCGGCGCTGGGATTTGTCATGTCGGCTACTTTCTGGCGTTTGTCCGTGGCTTGCCAGCGGTCGGCGCGCAGGCCGCCGATCAGGCGCTTGGCGTCGTCGATTTGCCACGTGAGTTCGGAGAAGAAGCCGCGGTTTGCGAAGCGGGCATCGGCGATGCGCGCCTTGTCGCGGTAATTATTCAGTGTGCCGCCCGGCGTACTGCTGCGCGCGGTGTGCTGGTTGTTTTGCAGGTCTGCGCCTATTGTCAATGCGGTGTTCTCCGTCGGCGTCAAGGTGAGGGCAAGGCGTCCGCCAGTGGTCTTGCGGTCGGGGTTGTTTGCCATCGGATCCGATGCGCTATGCCGCAGGTGGTAATTGTCCATGACGTGGTCGATGTAGTTGTAATAGGCGCTCGCTTCGACTTTATTCAGGATGCCGCCGATCCGGGCTTTCTCGAATTTGAGCGCATGGTTTTCCCGATGAAAGCGGCTGCCGTCCATGCCTCGGTCGGCATAGGCGGCTTTGGCGTCGCTGCGGATGGCGGAGAGTTCGATCCGGGTGTCGTCGTCCGGCGTCAGGCCGAGGATGGCTGTGGCGCTCTGGCG
>JAIRWW010000172.1 GCA_031268685.1 Azoarcus sp. | reverse complement strand
CAGTTCGTAGCGCTTCAGTTCGAAGTGGCGCTCTTCCTCAATCCATCGGCAGCCAAGTGAGAAATCACCTGAGATTGTATTTTCCTGACCATAGAGCTTGTAACCCGTTTCATAGTCAGGCAGATTGGTTAGCATCCCGCCGAACGGCCCCATCTGAAGGCCAACTGCGTCTACCAGCAGTCGCTTTAGTGGTAGCACCTCCCAATGCGCCGGAATATCGCCAAGCCAGTCGATGCCTGAGGGTTTCATGGGGGCGTCTGGATTCAGGCCCTTGGTAACGGCGCGGGTGATGAGGGCTTGGCGCTTTTCAGCCAGCCGGTCCAGAAGCGCGCGCTTCTTCTCGATCAATCCGTCGATCTGCGCCGTCTTCTCATCAAGAAACCGCGCAATCCGCCGCTGGGTTTCGAGGGGTGGGAGCGGCAGAGGTTGGTGGCCAACAATTTCCCAATCGGCACGAGGCATCTTCGAGCCGAAAGTTTCGGCGTTAATGGTGTCGATGAAGCCCTTTGATGCGAGAACATAAAACAGGAAACGCGACAGCACATTTGGATATGAACGGAGGCACAGAAGCTCTCCGGAACTCACCCCATCGAACTCGGCATGATAGACCTTAGCCAGATATGGTCGCAGCTTGTTTAGCAGTACATCATCGGTTTGAAATTTTCGACCATCTGACTCCGCAGGCTGAGGGTTGTTCTTGAGCAGCTTGCCGGTCCATGAGGCGATGTCCTCGTTCGAGATGTAAGGCAGCCCTTCTTGTTCTTCCTCGCTCAGGCGGTCCATGGAAAGACGCACACCCCACTTTAGCCAGTCTGTTCCCCAACTATCGGGAACATTAGCTACCCACGCGGGCCGCTCACTGCTTCGGGTAAAGAAGCTCATGCGACTAGCCCCTTCAACAGCCCGGCAATTTCACCCTCCAGCGCCGTGATATCGGCTTCAATCTCGTCCAACGGGCGCGGCGGCTTGTAGACGTAGAAATGCCGGTTGATCGGGATTTCGTAGCCGACTTTGGTCTTGCCGTAATCGACCCATGCATCGGCCACATGCGGCAGCACCTCGCGCGCCATATAGGCGTCGATCACATCACGGAATTCCCCGGCCAGCCTGTCATTGGGCTTGTCCGGCCCGAACTGCATGGGCAGGGGAAGGGTAGCGCCTTCGGGCAGCGGAATGTTCTCGGTGTCGCGTAATTCGCTGTCCGGCTCGGGATCGCCATTGCCATCGCGGCAAATTTCGGCATCCGGGTCGCGCTCGCCCAACGCGGCGAAGACAGCCTTCTTGATCGGGGCGGGAAGTTTCAGTTCAGCGCGCTTGACGGCGCGGGTCAGGTCCGCGTCGAACGCCTTGCGATCCATATAGCGGCCCTTGGCTTCCAACGTGGACAAGGCTTTACGAATGGCGTCTTGCAGTTCGCGGCCTGCCTCGATCTCGCGCGCCGCTGCCTTGTCGTCTTTACGCTTCTTTGAGGCGGCCAGGTTGGCAAAAGCGGACTGGTCGTCCAGCCTTGCGAGGCGCGATGGGCTAGCCTCGAAATTCATGCGCAAGGGACGCTCCACCGTCACTTTGAGGAAGCCGAACTCGCGGTTCTCGAAGATGCGGGAGACAACGCGGGTTTCAGTGTCGCCATCGATGCGCACTTCCGCCGTCTCGCCATCCTGGAAGTGACCGTAGATGCGGGTCAGCTCGCGTATCTGATCCTCGGTGATCTCGTTGCGTTTGTTGTTGAGGCTCTTTTTCATGCGCTGGAAAAAGCGCGTGCCATCGATCAACTGTATCTTGCCGCGCCGCTCGGGAGCTTTGCGGTTGGTGACAAGCCAGATGTAGGTAAAGATGCCGGTATTGTAGAAAAGCTGGTCGGGCAAGGCGACGATGGCATCGAGCCAATCTTTTTCGATGATCCAGCGGCGGATGTTCGACTGTCCCGATCCGGCGTCGCCGGAAAAGAGCGGCGAGCCGTTGAAGACAATGGCGATCTTGGAACCGACGGCGTTTTCGTCCTTTTCCTTGTAGAGGTGCATCTTGGAAATCATATGCTGCAAAAACAGCAATGAGCCATCGTTGATGGCAGGCAGCCCTGCGCCGAAACGCCCAGTGAAGCCCAACTCTTTGTGCTCTTTCTCAACAAAGGCTTTCTGATCTTTCCATTCCACCCCAAAAGGCGGGTTGGCTAGCAGATAGTGGAATTTTTTTCCCTCAAAGCCGTCACGGGTCTTACCGTCGCCCAGGGTGTCGCCAAGCACAATACGGCTGGTGTCTTCATCCTTGATCAGCATGTCCGAGCAGCAAATGGCCCAGGATTCGTCGTTGTATTCCTAGCCGAACAGGCTGATATTGGCATATTTGTTTTGCCCGAGAATGAATTTCTCCGACTCGGACAACATGCCTCCGGTGCCACAGGCCGGGTCGTAGATGCTGCGATAGATACCTGGTTTATAGACATCGCGCTCGCCGGTATAGACCAGATTGGCCATCAGGCGAATGACCTCGCGCGGCGTAAAGTGATCCCCTGCCTCTTCGTTGGCCTGCTCGTTGAAACGCATCACCAGATGCTCGAACAGGTAGCCCATTTGCAGGTTATCAATGCGGTCGGGATGCAAATCCACTTCAGCCATCGCCTTGACGATGGTAAACAGCCGGTTGCTGGCATCGAGTTTTTCGATTTGAGCGCTGAATTTGAAACGCTCAAAAATACGCCGTGCGCTGGGCGAAAAACCGTTGATGTAGGAGATCAGGTTCGGCGCGATGTTTTCCGGGTCGCCCAGTAATTTCTGGAAAGTGAAGGGGCTGATGTTGTAGAGCGGATGCTCACGCTTGGGGTTTGCGGCTTTGCCCAGGAGTTTTTCCATCGCGTTTTCAGGCATCCGTCTGGCGATGAGTTCCCGGTATGTTTCCAGCACCTCGCTTTTGGTTGGCTCCAGTACCGAATCAAGCCGGCGCAGCACTACCATCGGCAGCATCACCAGCCGGTATTGCGGCGGCCGGTAGGGGCCTCGCAGGCGGTTGGCGATGTCCCAAATGGCGTTTTTCAGTGCTTCGTGTGTATGGACATTCATCAAAATCCCGTCTTGTTTCACATGCTTATGTTCGACAATGTTGTGGTATGCCAGTTCAGTTAATATTTTCTGATGGTTCAGTCTTTCCCTGAAGGCTGGGCTGGCAGCACGGAGAGATGGAAATCGTAACAGGGAATGACCAGCACGGCAACGGCGTTGATGAGCGCCGTGGCAAACCCGCCATTCATGAGCATCCAGCCGACGAAGGTGACGA
>JAIRWW010000015.1 GCA_031268685.1 Azoarcus sp. | reverse complement strand
CAGTTTTTCATTTTTAATCAGAGAGTTGAGACATGGCTAGCAATCTTGCGACGAAATGCCTCCTGCCTTTGGCAATATTCGCGGCCTTCTCCATGGCCGGGCCTGCCAGGGCAGGGCTGTTCGACGATTCTGGCGCGCGCCAGCAGATCGACGAATTGAAGCGGGAACTTAACGGACGGATGGAAACCGTCAGCAATGGTCAACTCGATTTGGCCAGCCAAAACGAAGAACTGCGCGCAGAAGTAGCCCGGCTGCGCGGGCAGGTCGAGACGCTGCTAAACGAAATTGAATCGCTCAAGACCCGGCAGCACGACTTTTACGTCGATCTCAACAGCCGGCTGGTCAAGTTTGAAACAAATGCACAAAGTACGGCAGCTTCCGCCAGCGGCGGCGCGGCCTCCGGCAGTTACGAGTCCGCGCTCAATTTCCTGAAAGAAGGCCGTCCCTCCGAGGCGCTGTCTGAATTCAACACCTTCATAGGCAGCCATCCGGAAAGCGACAACCTGCCCGATGCCTATTTCTGGGCCGGTACCGCAGCTCTGCAAACCAAGGACGTTGCCGCCGCGAGCAAACATTTCAATGCCGTGCTTTCGCGCTGGCCCAAGAGTTCTGTCGCGCCCGATGCCATGCTCGGTCTGGCCAATGGGCAGATTGCCATAGGCGACCAGCGGAATGCCCGGCGCACCCTGAATTCGCTGATCGAGCGCTATCCCTCGTCCGACGCGGCCAAAACGGCAAAACAGCACTTAGCGGCACGTTGAACGATGCCCGCCGGGCAAGCGGCGCCCACTCTGCGCATCTCCGAGATTTTTGCTTCGTTGCAAGGAGAGTCGACGCGGGTGGGCTTGCCCACGGTCTTCGTGCGCCTGACCGGCTGTCCCTTGCGCTGCCTCTGGTGCGATACCGAATACGCCTTCCGCGGCGGTGAAATTCTCGACTTGCAGGTTGTGCTCGACGACGTCGCCGCACATGCGCTTCATTATGTCTGTGTCACCGGCGGCGAACCGCTGGCGCAGGCCGCCTGTCCGGCCCTGCTCGCGGCCCTGTGCGACGCCGGGTACGAGGTTTCCCTAGAAACCAGCGGCGCGCTGGACATCGGCGGCATCGATCCGCGGGTTTCCCGTATCGTCGATCTCAAAGCGCCCGGCTCTGGCGAAGCCGAGCGCAATCGCCTCGAAAACATCGCACTTCTCAACGCGCACGATGAAATCAAGATAGTCCTCGCCAGCGAAGCCGACTATAGCTGGGCATTGCAGCAAATCTCGGATCACAGCCTGCCGGATCGCTGCCCTGTGCTGCTTTCCCCGGTTGCCGGCCAACTCGATCCCGCGCTGCTGGCCGGATGGATCGTGCGCGACCGGTTGCCGGTGCGGTTTCAATTGCAACTGCACAAGGTGCTGTGGAAAGACGCAAGAAGGCGTTGAAATCCGGCGTGATCGTAAAAGCGAGGCCGCTGTGCGCCTTTTGATTCGCCCATTACGCGCTGCTTCCGTAGAATCCGCCCCATGCAGAGTTTCGATACCCGTCATTTCGCCCTTGTGCCCGCCGCAGGCAGCGGCGCGCGCATGGGAGCCGCGTTGCCCAAGCAGTATTTGCCATTGCTGGGCAAGCCGCTCATACATCATGCGCTGGCTACGCTGTGCGCCGTGCCTGGCATCGAGCGGGTATTCGTCGTGTTATCGGTCGATGATGCAGAATGGGCGCGCCACGACTGGCGCGGCCTTGGCCCCCGTCTCAAGCCGCTTTTTTGCGGCGGGCCGACGCGGGCCGATTCTGTGCTTGCCGGTCTGCGCGCCATTGCATCGGAAGTGAGCGCCACCGACTGGGTGCTGGTGCATGATGCCGCGCGCCCCTGTCTGGCGCGCTGGCATGTCGAAAAACTGATGCGCGAGTTGGCGCACGACGATGTAGGCGGCCTGCTGGCGACGCCTGTGGCCGATACGCTCAAGCGCGCCGATGAGCATTTGCGTATTGCCGCCACCGTGGCGCGCGATAGCTTGTGGCAGGCGCAAACGCCGCAGATGTTTCGCTACGTGATGCTGCGCCGCGCGCTGGAGAGCGCGCACGGTGTCACCGACGAAGCCAGTGCAATCGAAGCCGCCGGGCTGCGCCCCAAGCTGATTGAAGGCGATGCAGCCAACCTCAAAGTGACATGGCCGTTCGATGTCTGTCTCGCCGAATGGATTCTGCGTAATCGCGGGGAAGGGGACGGCGAGCAGGAGGAAAAACCGTGAGGCCCGCTTTCCGCATCGGCCAAGGGTTCGACGTGCATGCGCTGGTGGCGGGCCGTCCGTTGATTCTGGGTGGCGTTTCAATTCCGTTCGAGCGCGGACTGCTCGGGCACTCCGATGCCGACGTGCTGTTGCACGCGCTCACCGACGCACTGCTCGGTGCTGCCGGCCTTGGCGATATCGGGCGTCTATTCCCCGATACCGATCCGCAATATGCCGGTGCCGACAGCCGCGTATTGCTGCGCGCCGCTTTCGCCAGGGTTCGCGCAGCTGGATGGGATGTGGGCAACGTCGATGCCACGATCATCTGTCAGGAGCCGAAAATCCTGCCGCATGCGGCGCAAATGGCCGCCAACATCGCCGCCGACCTCGGCATCGGTACTGCGGACGTCAATATCAAGGGCAAGACCACCGAAAAACTCGGCTTCACCGGGCGTGGCGAAGGCATTGCCGCCCAAGTTGCGGTGTTGCTGCTACGGGCCGCCGCATGACGCAGCGGGCAGCCTTGCCGGATGGGATGGAAGGCGCGTCGATTCTGCCGCCTTCTCCTTCTGCGTCCGCGCCTTTTTTGCCGATGTCTCGCGCCGAAATGGATGGCCTCGGCTGGGCGGCGTGCGACATCATCCTCGTCACCGGCGACGCCTACATCGACCACCCGAGTTTCGGCATGGCGCTCGTTGGGCGGCTGCTCGAAGCGCATGGCTGGAAAGTGGGCATCATCAGTCAGCCCGACTGGCGCTCCGCCGAGGCTTTCCGCGCCCTTGGCCGCCCGAGGCTCTACTTCGGCGTGACATCAGGCAACATGGATTCAATGGTCAACCACTACACATCGGAACGAAAAATTCGTTCCGATGATGCCTATACGCCGGATGCCGCGCCCGGCAAACGCCCCGACCGCGCTGCGACCGTTTACGCCCAACGCGCCCGCGAAGCCTTTCCTGGCGTGACAGTGGTCATCGGCTCTATCGAAGCCAGCCTGCGGCGCATCGCCCATTACGATTACTGGAGCGACAAAGTGCGCCGGTCGGTGCTGGCCGATGCCAAGGCCGACATTCTCCTGTACGGCAATGCCGAACGGGCGCTTGTCGCGCTGACCAGACGGCTGGCTGCTGGCGAGGACGTAAGCGGCATCCGCGACCTGCGCGGCACGGCCTTTATGGCCCGCCCGGACTGGCGTCCCGATGGTTGGACGGAAATAAACGCGACGGCGGCGGATGCCCGGCTTTCCCCGGCGTCCGTCGCCGAAGATCCATTGCGCGATCCTTATGGCGAAAGCAGGGCGTGCGAAAAAAACACTGCCACTGCCGCTGCCGATACAGCTGCCAATACCGTCGTCCAATCCGCAGGCGGCGGAATAGCTGCCGCACGCATTGCGGCTCGCGCGCGCAGCGTGATTCGGCTGCCGTCCTTCGAGCAGGTCAAGGACGACCCTCTGCTCTACGCCCATGCCTCGCGGGTTTTCCACCTCGAATCCAATCCCGGCAACGCCCGCGCCCTGAGGCAGCGCCACGGCGAAGGGCCGGGAGCGCGCGACGTATGGCTCAACCCGCCGCCGCTGCCGCTCAGCACTGCCGAAATGGATTTCGTCCATGGCCTGCCCTATGCCCGCCGACCACATCCCGCCTATGGCGGCGCGCGCATCCCGGCCTGGGAGATGATCCGCTACTCGATCAATATCCTGCGCGGCTGTTTCGGCGGCTGCACGTTCTGTTCCATTGCCGAACACGAAGGCCGTATCGTCCAAAGCCGTTCGCAAGCCTCCATCCTGCTTGAGATTGCCGATGTTCGCGACCGCAGCCCTGGCTTTAGCGGGCACATCACCGACCTTGGCGGGCCGACCGCCAATATGTACCGCATGGTATGCAAGGATGAAAAAGCCGGATCAGCCTGCCGTCGGCTTTCCTGCGTCTGGCCTGCGATTTGCACACGGCTCGACACCAGCCACGGCCCGCTCGTGGAGCTCTACCGGGCTGCGCGCGCCGTGCCGGGCGTCAAAAAAATCACCATCGGTTCGGGGCTGCGCTACGACCTTGCCCTGCGCTCGCCCGAATACATAGCCGAACTTGCCGCGCACCACGTCTCCGGCCTGCTGAAAGTTGCCCCCGAGCACAGCGAACCCGGCCCGCTCGCGCACATGATGAAGCCCACAATCGACGCTTTCGATACCTTTGCCGCCCTTTTCGAGCGCGAAAGCCGCCGTGCGGGGAAAAAACAGCACCTTGTGCCCTATTTCATCGCCGCCCATCCCGGCGCCAGTGACGAGGACATGCTGAAGCTCGCGCTATGGCTGAAAGCGCGCGGCTTCCGTCCCGATCAGGTGCAGACCTTTCTCCCCACACCGTTGACGCTGGCGACGGCGATGTATCACAGCGGCATTGATCCCTTGAAAAGCTTTGTGCCCGCGCCGGAGCGCATCGCCGTCGCGCGCGGTGAACGCCAACGGCGGCTGCACAAAGCATTCCTGCGCTGGCACGATCCAGCGAATTGGCCGTTGCTGCGCGAAGCCTTGGTGAAAATGGGCCGGGCCGATCTCATCGGCAACGGGCCGCACTGCCTCGTGCCGCGCGGCAGGATCGAAAACCGTTCCGGAGCATCGGCCCGGCTTTCGAGCAGGGAACACCGTTCGCACTGAAAACTGAAAAGTGGCGGTGAGGCCATTGCGGGGGCGTCCCGGCGGCAAGCGCCGCCGCCGCCTCCTTACCTCGCAATCGGCTTGTACCGTATCCGTTTCGGTTTTGCGCCTTCTTCGCCCAAGCGCTTCTTCTTGTCGGCTTCGTATTCCTGGTAATTACCGGCGAAAAACGTCCATTGCGAATCGCCCTCGGCGGCGAGAATATGGGTGGCCACGCGGTCGAGAAACCAGCGGTCGTGCGAGATGATGAGCGCGGCTCCCGCGAATTCCAGCAGAGCATCCTCAAGGGCGCGGAGCGTTTCCACATCGAGATCGTTGGAAGGCTCGTCGAGCAGCAGGACGTTGCCTCCCGCCATCAAGGTCTTGGCAAGATGCAGCCGTCCGCGCTCGCCGCCGGAGAGTTTGCCGACTTGCTTGCCCTGATCCGCGCCCTTGAAATTGAAACGTCCGATATAAGCGCGGCTCTGTATCTCGAATTTGCCGATGGTGAGCGTGTCGCGGCCTTCTGCGAGTTCCTCGAACACGGTTTTGCCGCCGTCCAGGCAATCGCGGGATTGGTCGACATGGGCAAGCCTGACCGTGGAACCGATGATGACTTCGCCAGCGTCCGGTTTTTCCTGGCCGGTAATCATCTTGAACAGCGTCGACTTGCCCGCGCCGTTGGGGCCGATGATGCCAACGATTGCGCCCGGCGGCACGGTGAAATCGAGGCCGTCCATCAGCAATTTGTCGCCGAACGCCTTGGTGACGCCCTTGAATTCGATCACCTTGTCGCCGAGGCGCTCGCCGACAGGGATGAAAATCTCCTGCGTTTCATTGCGCTTCTGGTGCTCGAAACTCGACATTTCCTCGAAACGGGCAAGCCGCGCCCGCGATTTGGCTTGCCGCGCCTTGGGATTGGCGCGCACCCATTCCAGCTCTTGCTTCATGGCTTTCATATGGGCGTCGATCTGCTTTTGTTCCTGCTCCAGCCGCGCCTCTTTCTGCTCCAGCCACGAAGAATAATTGCCCTTCCAGGGAATGCCGTGACCGCGGTCGAGTTCCAGTATCCATTCAGCGGCGTTGTCTAAAAAGTAGCGGTCGTGGGTAATGGCGATGACCGTGCCCGGAAAGCGCTGAAGAAATTGTTCCAGCCATTCCACCGATTCGGCGTCGAGGTGGTTGGTTGGTTCGTCCAGAAGCAGCATGTCTGGCCTGGAAAGAAGCAGGCGGGCGAGCGCGATGCGGCGTTTTTCGCCGCCGGAAAGTTGACCGATCTGCGCCTCCCACGGCGGCAGGCGCAAGGCGTCCGCGGCGATTTCCATCTGGTTTGCGCTGCCCGCGCCGGATGTGGCGATGACGGCTTCGAGCTGCGCCTGCTCTTCTGCGAGTTTGTCGAAATCGGCATCCGGCTCGGCGTAGGCGGCGTAGATGGCTTCCAGCCGCGCCTGCGCCTCCATGACCGTCGCAAGACCCGATTCCACCTCCTCGCGCACCGTCTTGCCGGGGTCGAGCTGTGGTTCCTGCGGCAGATAGCCGATGGAAATATTGGGGAGCCGCTGCACCTCGCCGTCGAAATCGGTTTCCACCCCGGCCATGATTTTCAGGACAGTGGATTTTCCAGCGCCATTCAAGCCCAAAAGGCCGATCTTCGCGCCGGGAAAGAAAGAAAGCGAAATATCCTCGATAATCCGCCGCCTGGGCGGGACGGTTTTGCTCACACGGAGCATGGACATGACATATTGAGCCATTGTTGACCTGTGGTTTCCTGTTGTTTCGGGGAGAAAGCTTAGTCTCGCCCCGCATTTTCCCGTGAAAGGCTGCGGGAGCTTTCCTTCACATGCCGGAATACTGCCGTTGCCTTGCGGCTGGAAGGCTATTGGCCCGGCTCTTCGGTTTTTTGTGCAAAAGTATGCAAGCCGTCAAGGCGTTTGGCGTAATAACGGGTGTTGAGCCGTTCGATGCGCACTTTTTGCCCGGTAGTCGGGGCGTGGATGAAGCGGTTGTCGCCAATGTAGATACCCATGTGCGAATGGCGGCGGCCTAGCGTGTTGAAAAAGACGAGATCGCCCGGCGCAAGCTCGTGCCGTTTGATTGGGCGGGTGACCTTGGCAATGCTCGCCGCATGGTGCGGGAGCTGGCGCCCACTCGTCCGTTCCACCAGATAGCGCACCATGCCGCTGCAATCCATGCCGCTTGCCGGGTCGTTGCCGCCCCAGCGGTAATCGACCCCGAGCAGATCAAAAGCGCGCAGCACGATTTCCTGGCGATGGACGGGATCGTCCAGGACGAAATATTTTGCGAATGGAGACGGGCGCTCATCGTCGTCGAGCATGTTGGTGTAATTCGCTGGCATCATGCTGCAAGCGCTGATGACTGCGCATGCCAGCAAGGGCAGGGCGGCGCGCGCCAGTCTGCGGACGGTTTCAGTTGGTGGCATTGGCGAAAGAGGCATCCAGTTCGACCAGTCCTGCCCGGAAGCGGCGGGCATTTTCGACGTAATGCCGGGCATTGATGCGAAGGCGGTCAATTTCATCGTCTGTCAAAGTACGCAGCACCCGCCCAGGCGAACCCACCACCAGAGAGCGATCCGGAATCGTCTTGCCTTCGGGAATCAGCGCATTTGCGCCGATCAGGCAATCCCTGCCCAACACGGCGTGGTTGAGGACGACCGCGCCGATGCCGATCAGGCAGCCGTCGCCGATAGTGCAGCCGTGCAACATCGCCATGTGCCCAACTGTGACGTTCGCTCCTATCGCCAGCGGCACGCCCTCGTCGTTGTGCAAGACCGCACCGTCCTGAATGTTGGTTCCGTCGCCGATGGCTATCGGTGCATTGTCGCCGCGGATCACTACGTTGTACCAGATGCTCGCGTCGCGGCCGAGCCGCACATCCCCGATTACCGTCGCGGTGTGGGCGATCCAACAGTCTTCGCCGATACGGGGTCTGCTCCCGTCCAGAGCGTAAATACCCATGTTCGTTCGTCTCCCTCCGGGGTTTTGCGTCGTTGCCGCCGCAGCCGTTGCGCTCCCCGTCTTTTAATGCCAAAGAAATAATCGGGGCTTATTATAGTTTTGAGCCAGACCCATGGCAAGAGAACGTAAAGCACTAGTTCCGATTTTTTGTATTGTTGCGCTGCGGGCAATTTCGCTGTTTGCAGCAGACAGGGTGTTGCATTCGCAACAGAGATGAGGCGATTTATGAGGCAATGCCGGAGCAAACATCCGTGTGGCGGGGAGATGCGTTCCTGGCACGGCATTTGCTGACAGCTTGCTGGTCTGCCTGTCCGTGTAATGCCTTGTCCGCCGCGTTTCCTCGTTCAACGCCTCTTTGTTTTCATATGGAAAAATTGGATTTCTCCTCGCTCAATCCTGGCAAGCGCGCATCGCTGGGCAAGTTGCTCGGTTTGTCCGCCGCATTCCTGTCAGCGCCTTTTCCCGCCTTTGCTCAGGCGGGAAAGCCGGAATCTTTCCGCGTGGGCTATCAGAAAGGTACGGCCATCCTGATTGTTTCCAGGGAACGGCGGGACCTGGAAAGCAGCTTGCAAAAAACCGGCGTCAATAAGGTCGAATGGATCGAATTCCAGTTCGGCCCGCCGATGTTGGAAGCTGCTACGGCTCGTTCCATCGATATCGGTTCGGTGGGCGATACGCCGCCGATCTTTGCGCAGGCGGGCGGCGGCGACATTCTCTATGCGCTTGCGGTGCCTTCTTCTCCGCACGGCATCCTCGTGCCCGATGGCTCGCCGATCCGCACATTGGCCGATCTCAAGGGCAAGCGTGTCGCCTTCGGCAAGGGGTCGAGCGCCCATAACATTTTGCTGAAGGCGCTGAAAGTCGCCGGGCTGACTTACAAGGACATCCGGCCAACCTACCTCGGCCCTGCCGAGGCCACCGCCGCTTTCACCGGCGGCAAGATCGACGCCTGGGTAATCTGGGACCCGTATTACGCGCTGGCCGAAGAACGCCTGGGCGCCAGATTGCTTGCCAGCACCGAGCAGGTTCCGCAGCTCGCCAGCCAATCTTTTTATATTGCCAACAGGGATTTTGCCCAAAAGCATTCCGCGACCTTGCGCGCCGCGCTGGATTCCATAATCGGAACAATAGAGTGGGCCGACAGGCACCGCGATGAAGTAGCGCGGCTGGCGGCGAAGAGTACAGGCCTGGATTTGCATATCATGCAGCGCGCTTTTGCGCGCGCGCCATTCGGCCATTCAGGGTTCACTGAAGAATTGCTCGATGAGCAGCAGCAGACCGCTGATGTGTTTTTCGAGCAAAAGCTGATTCCGAAACGAATAAATATTCGTGAAATTGTGTGGCGCGGCTGAAAGTGAGGCGCGGTACGAAGGTGAACAGCGCGAAGGCGAACAGCTACGGGAAGTTTTCCGCGATACGGGGCCGGAATGCTGTGCTCATGCCGCCTCGGTGGGCGGTAGGCTCATCGTCATTGCCCGTGCTTCGGCGCTTTCGCGCTCACTCCGGAACAGTTTGGATTCGTGCTTGAACTGCGTTTCGATTTCCAGGAAGGCGTCGATCAGGCGCGGGTCGAAATGGGTGCCTGAACCTTCCACGATGACTTGCCGTGCTTGTTCATGGCTCAATCCCTGGCGGTAGCAACGGTTGTCGGTCACGGCGTCGTAGACGTCGGCCACAGCCATTATGCGTGCGCATAAAGGAATTTCTTCGCCATGCAAGCCTTTGGGGTAGCCCGTGCCATCGAATCGTTCATGATGCGATTCGGCAATCTGGATGGCGAATTTGAGGTAATGCTGCATGGGCGTGCGCCAAAACATGCGCCGGAGAATTTCGCCTCCGAGCGCGGCGTGCGTTTTCATGATTTCAAACTCGCCTTTGCCGAGCGGCCCCGGTTTTAGCAATATCTGGTCGCGGATGCCGATTTTGCCGATGTCGTGCAGTGGCGCCGCGCGCACGATCATGTCGAGGTGGATTTCGGAGAGGGCATCGGCCAGGTCTTCGGATTGTTTCCTGAGCGTTTCTCCCAAAAGCTGCACGTACCGGCTTGAGCGCCCGACGTGCCCGCCGGTGCAGGCATCGCGGAATTCGACGATTTCGGCCAGTCCGAGCACGATGCCACCTTCGAGATCCCGAACGTTTTCTTCGAGCATGTGCTGGTAACGATGGAAACGCAGGTGATGCCCTATCCGGTGCAGGAGGATGTTTTTGTTGGCTGGTTTGGCGATGAAATCTGCGGCGCCGCATTCAAATCCTTTGATTTCGGTCTCAACATCATGATTTGTCGATAGAAAAATAACTGGAATGGTGGCAAGCGCCGCCGTCTCGCCCAAGCGTTCCAGGACTTCGAACCCACCCATGTCCGGCATATCGATATCCAGCAAGATGAGATCGGGGCGCATTTTGGAGCAGACTTTCAACGCCTGCCCGCCGGACATCGCCATGATGACGCGGTAGTTGTCCTGCAATTGTCTGCGGATGTATTCGAGGCTGGCCAAGTTATCGTCTACGATCAAAATTGTATTTTCCATGCGGAATGCCCACTCGTAAAGAATGAAATTTTACCATTCGCATTATGGCCCCGGGCAACTCTGGGGGATGAGAAATATGAACAGAGCAAGGCTAGATGGCAAGATGAGAATGGATTGCGTGCATGGTGCATGCGCTATGTGTTCATATTTACGATCAATTGTTCGTGTGCGGCAGGGTGAGGCGGATTATGGCTATCATATTTTTGCAGCATTTGCAAAAATATTTTATTTGCCGTGATAAATATCACGGATAGCAAAATATTTCACAAAAAATACTTGTATAATACTAAGTCAATACAGAGAATGAAAAGTACCTATGTCTTTTATGCGGCTCTCGCTGGTTTTGCCTGATCCAGGCTTACCTTCCTCCCAAAGCAGACAAAAGGAAACATCTGCCATGAGACTTCTCGCACTCGGCGCAACTGCTATTGCCCTGGGCCTTGCCATGCCCATCAGCGCACATGCCTATAAGAAGATTGTTCCTGGAGCAAGCTTCGAGGCTGAACATGGCTATCGCCATTCTGGTACGTGGTATCCCTACCAGTACTATCCTTTCCATTTGTATTACTACAACGTCTTCCAACCTCTTGTCATTACTGACAAGGAAGCAAGCGGCGTTTGGCCCTTGGATTTTTACACTGGCTCCAGCGGCGGCGTGTTTATCGGCAATTTCACTTACCGCGGGGCTGTCGAACATCGCGCGGAAGTCGCCAGTGCGGGGAACTACACGGCCTGGGTCTGGTACTCCACTGCGTATCCTGATGCGCGCATTGAGTTGCAGGTTGTTCAGGGCAGCCACGCGTATCGGCCTGTCGTAACCTCGCCGCTGGCATCCAGCCTCGATCCCCGGGTCAACGCCAGTTTTGTCAACTCGCGCGTGCGTCCCAAAAACAGATGGATCAGCGTGCCTATTCAGGTGTCCCTGCCCGAAGGCGAGTTTTCGATCTATGTGCGAAATGCCGGACTCACCCCGTTCGATTACGACAAGATTACTTTCGACGTAGCTGTCCCGGCGCAGTAAGGGATGCCCTGAACGACGCTGTTTGCCCTTGGTTTGCCGAAACGAAAAGGAAGGGTATTTCCCGTGGAATCAAGGGCAACGGCCATTTCAGCCTGAGCGGGCGGAAACCGGTTTACGCGGATTGGGTTTCCGTCGGCTTCAGTCGTCGTTGAGCATGATTTCCCAACTCTCCAGCGTGGTGCCCTGCACGCGGTCCAGCGTCGCCTGCGCGTTGCGGTAGGCAAGCAGTGCGCTGAGGCGGGCTGTTTCGGCGTTGCGCAGATCGGATTCGCAGGCCAGTATCCGGACACTGCTGGAGAGACCGCCTTGCAGTTTTTCGCGTTCGATTTCCAGCTTGCGGTGTGATAGATCGAAGGCGCGCCGGGCGGTCTCATATTGACGCCAGCGCGTATCGAGGTCGCGCACAATGTCGCCGACCTCGCGTTCCAGCGTCTGCCGCGCTTCGATCAGAAGTTCGTTTTGTGTTTTGGCTTCCACGCGGGCGCGGACTTCGGTTTGACGCCGGGATGTGTCGCCAAAGGGAATGTCGATTTTAATGCCGGCGTGGTTTTCCCGGTTTTCGCTGGTTTGGGAGCCATTGGCGCCCATGAAGCGGTCGCGGGCCTGGCTGCTGCCGCCGACCAGCGAAACATCCCATTGTTGCTGGTCGCGCGCCACGGCAAGCTTGATGCCGGCCTGTTCGGAAGCAATGTTCTGCATCAGGTATGCAGGTTGGCGCTCGCGTGCGGCGGCAAGTGCTTGGGCAAGGCCGATTTTGATGTGGTGGACTTCGAGCGGGTCGGTGGCGCGTATTTTCGCCTCCGGGTCCAGCCCCAGCAAATGCGTCAGTTTGCGGCGTCCGGTATCGAGTTGGTTTGTAGTTTCTTCGAGTGAGAGTTCATGGTTGGCGATTTCGGCTTCGATTTGTACGAAGTCGTAGTCGCCCCAGTAACCGGCGGTGATCATGTGTTCGATGTCGCGCAATTCCCGCCGCGAACGCATCAGGGCTTGGCTGCTGAGCCGCGATTGCTCCTGGAAACGCAGCATGTCGTTGTAGGCAATGATGATCTGTGTGACTGTGCCCGAGACGGTGGCTTTCAGGTTCAGCCGGTTGATCTGGTCGGCCAGACGGGCCATGCGCACGGGCGCGGTCACGACATCCCGCTTTGCGCCGCGCAGCAGCGGTTGGGTGACGGTGAAGCTGGCGCCGTCGTTGCGGCTGTAGCCCGCGCGGTTGCTCTGGGTGATTTTGTTGTTCCATGACAGACTGAATTGGGTGCCGTATTCGCTTTGCAGCGTGGCGGTGGGAGAAAACTCTGTCTGGTTGATGTTTTCGTTCAGGTTCTGGCTGGCGGTGTGGCGGCTGTTGATAGAGAGTTTCGGGGA
>JAIRWW010000128.1 GCA_031268685.1 Azoarcus sp. | reverse complement strand
GCGCAGGCCACGGCGATTCTGGCGGACAATCCCTTGCAGGCTCTGGCCGATGCGGGCAAGACGCTGCTCATGCTCGATGAGGGCGTGATGACGGGCGGCAGCTTCGACGCCGGGGCTGGACAGGAACTCGCCGAATCCATTCATAACGCCTGGCAACTGGACCCGGACGCCTGTATCGGCTTCATGCGGACGGCGAATCCGGGGTCTTCGAGCGTGTGCCAGACGATACTGGCGGCGCTTTTCGTCGCCGAATTGGGGCAAGCGCACGCTTTTACCCGCGATGAGCTGGTTGAACTGATCGGCGCGGCGCTGACGATGAATATGGGGAGCATGGCGCTGCATGATGAAATGGCAATGCTTGCTGGCCCCTTGCCTGGTTCCCTGCGGCGGCGGCTGAAGGAGCATCCGCTCCAGGCCGCCAGAATCCTGCGCGTCGCCGGAATGCCTGATGCCTGGTTGCGGGCGGTGGAGCAGCACCACGAAAACCTCAACGGCAGCGGTTATCCGGGCGGTCTCGTCAAGGGCGGCATCTGCCTGGAAGCGCGCATGTTGCGGCTGGTCGATATCTTCACCGCCCGTCTTCGCAGGCGGCAGGGCCGCGGCCCGCGGCATTGGAACATTACCCAGGCGCGCGATCTGGGCGGCCTGACCGAACATATTTTCGGCGCTGACCTTGATGTGCTCGATTTCAGCCTCGCCCGGCTGTTCATGAGCAGGCTGGGCCTGTTCCCGCCCGGCAGCGTCGTGCGCTTGTCCAATGGCGAACTGGCAATCGTCAGCCGGCGCTCCTACGACATCGTGCGCGATGCGATCCTCTCGCCGCACGAGGTTCTGTCTTTTATAGATGCCGATGGGCAAGCATATGAAGTTCCCCGCGCCCGCCGCATCGGCCAAAATGCCTATCGCATCTTGAGCTATGCGCACAACGACCAGCCCTACCTGCCGTCCTGCGACTGGCCGACGATATGGGGCTATCGCGTCCAGGCATTATGACGGAAGGCGCGCGGCATTGCCGCCGTCACCGGCCCGCGATCTTCATGCGCCCGATCAGCAAGGATCCGCAGTGTTTGGCCCCGCGCGGCAGGGCGTCGTTGCCCACCGCGACGATGTCGCGGAACATATCGCGCAGATTGCCCGCTATCGTCACTTCCTGGACTGCGTGCTTGATCTTGCCGTTTTCTACCCAGAAACCGGCGGCGCCGCGCGAATAATCGCCGGTTACATAATTGACGCCCTGTCCCAGGAGTTCAGTAACGAGTAGTCCCCTGCCCATTTTTTTCAGCATTCCGGCAAGGTCGTCGTCGCCAGCTTTGACCCGCAGGTTGTGAGAGCCGCCCGCGTTGCCTGTGGTTTGCAGCCCGAGCTTGCGTGCTGTATAGACAGACAGGAAATAGCCTTGCAGTACGCCATCGGCCACGACCTCGCGGTCGCGCGTGGCGACGCCATCGCTATCGAACCAACTCACGCCGAAAGCTTTCTGGAGATGGGGGCGTTCGCTGATGCTGATGACAGGCGAGAATATCTGCTGGCCGAGCATATCCAGTAGAAAACTCGACCGGCGGTAGAGCGCGCCGCCGCTGGCCGCCTGCACAAAGTTGCCGATGAGGCCGACTGCGGCCGGAGCCTCGAAAATCACCGGGGCCTCGCGGGTACGGATTCTCCTGGCGCCAAGCCGGGCCAGCGCCCGTTCTCCTGCAATGCGCCCGACATCCTCAGCGGCGATGAGGTCGGCGGCGTCGCGGCGGTCGTCATGCCAGTATTCCTGTTGCATTGCGTCGCCTTCTCCGGCGATCACCGCGCACGACAGGGAATGCCGGCTGCTGGCGAAGCCGCCCATGAAACCATGGCTGTTGGCGGAGATGAAGTGCGATTGCTGCGTCGAGACGCTCGCGCCCTCTGAATTGCAAATTCGCGGATCGACCGCAAAGGCGGCTTCCTCGCAACGGCGCGCCAGCGCGATGGCGTCGGCAACCGGGATGTCCCAAGGGTGGAACAAGTCGAGATCGGGGCAGTCGCACGCCATCAGTGCCTTGTCGGCAAGCCCGGCGCAAGGGTCGGGGGCGGTGAAGCGGGCGATGGACAGCGCCGCATCGGCTGCGGACTTCAGCGCGGCGCTGGAAAAATCGGAAGTGCTGGCCTGTCCGCGTTGCTGCCCAAGGTAGACCGTGATGCCTATACCCTTGTCGCGGTTGTATTCGATGGTATCCACCGAGCCTTTGCGTACAGTGACCGACTGGCCGAAGCTCTCGGAAATATCTATTTCGCAAGACGATGCGCCTTTCTTGCGGGCGTACTTGAGAAGATCGGCAGCAATTTCTTGCAACTTGGGCTGGGTGCGGGAAAAACCGGCATTGGATGTCATGAGCGAAAAGGGCGGCAGGCAAAGGCTATAATTCTACCCCGCCCACGCCCGTGACTTGCCATGGTCTTTCCAACCGGTTCTTTCCCGCTCGATCCTCTTGATGAAGATACTGACGCGCTACCCAGCAAAACCAGCCGCAAGCGAGAAATGCAGGCGCTTCAGGACTTGGGCGAGCAATTGACGGCTTTGCCGCCAGAGCAATTGAAGAACCTGTCCTTGCCCGAGGCGCTCTTTGCCGCCATCGCCGATGCGCGGCGTTTCGCGGGCAAGCGCGAAGCCTTGCGGCGGCAGAGGCAATACATCGGCAAACTCATGCGCGGCATCGATCCGGAGCCGATTCGCGCCCGCCTCGATGCCCTGCGCGGTCTGTCGGCGGATGAAATCGCGCGCCAACACAGGCTGGAAGGCTTGCGCGACGAGTTGATGTCCGACGAAAAAACCATCGAACGCATTGCCCAACGCGTTGCTCAACGCATTGACCAAGACTCGCCGGGAGTCGATATCAAGCGCTTGCGCGCATTGCGGCGCAATGCCCTGAAAGAACGCGAACAGCGCCTGCCGCCCAAGGCATACCGCGAAATTTTCAAGCTGCTCCGCGAACTCGATTGACTAGTAGCGCCGCGCCCCCAGGGCGACAAGAAACCGTGTAAATCGTTCCCCATATCGACACATGCGGCGCAAGATGACGT
>JAIRWW010000119.1 GCA_031268685.1 Azoarcus sp. | reverse complement strand
CCGAAAAGCGCTACAACAGCGAAAGCTATGCACTGCAACTCACCGTCCCGCTTTTCCGGCCCAAGAACTGGCGTCAATACCAGGAAGGCGCGCTGCAAACAGAACTGGCCGAGAGCACTTTCACCCAGGAAACACAAGCCCTTATCCTGCGCACGGCGGAAGCCTATTTCAACGTGCTGAATGCCCGGGACACGCTCAGCGCCATCACACAGTTGCGTACTGCTGCGGGCGAACAACTTGAACTGGCGCGCGCCAGCTTTCAGGTGGGCACGGTGACAGTCACCGATGTACACGAAGCACAATCGCGCTTCGACTTGGCCTCGGCCCAGGAGATTTCCGCCCGCAACACAGTGGATGTTGCATACGAGGCCCTCACCCGTATCATCGGCCACGCCCCCGAACAGCTGACGGGCCTCAAACCCGGTGTGACGATTTCCGGCCCGGAACCCGCCGACATTTCCTCCTGGGTAGATGCCGCCGAAAAAAACGACCTCGGCGTGCAGGGGCAAACCTTAATGCGCGAAATCGCGGTACGCGCACTGGAACGCGAACGCGCCGGGCACATGCCAACCCTCGATCTGGTGGCAAACCTCCGCAACAGCCACAATCCATCGATGACAACCGAGCGCAATAACAACCGTGCCGTGGGCCTGCAATTCGACCTGCCGCTCTACCAGGGAGGCAGCGTTTCGTCGCGCACGCGCGAAGCGGCGGCGCTAAAGGCCAAGGCCGATGCCAACTTTGAAGAAGCCCGCCGCGCCGCCGCACTGGCAGCCCGCGAGGCCTATCTCGGCGTCACCAGCGGCATGGCTCAAGTGCGCGCACTGGAAGCGGCGCAAATATCGTCGACCTCAGCGCTTGAAGCCAACCGCCTGGGCTACAAGGTCGGCGTGCGGATCAACATCGACGTGCTCAATGCACAAAGCCAGCTTGCCGACACCCTGCAACAACTTTCGCGCGCCCGTTACGACACCATGCTTGCCCAATTGCGCCTGAAAGCCGCCGTTGGCGCGCTGGGCGAAGACGAAGTACGCGCCATAAACGCCCTGCTTCAAACCGACTGAGCACGACGACCGGCAAAGCTTTACGGCTTTGCCGGAAAAACCAATGGCGGTTTCGCGTTCGCCGAAACCTTCGTGCCATGCATGTGGTATTATAAGCTGTAAAGAAACCGACTTTATCCTCGAATTTCATTGGAAGAAGATCGGTTTGGCCGCACATGCCAAAGCCTTCGGTTTCATACCCAGCCTTTAATTTCGTCCCGTTTACCCTTCGCCAAACTTAGGGTAAACGGGATTGTCCATGGTTTCCTTTGTATGATTTGAATCATTTGCGGGAAAGCCGTCGCGGAAATCGCCTACATCGGGATTCGCCGCGCCGCACGCCGCTGAAGTTCGGGTGAGGGATGAAATCCATAGTAATTTTGATTTCCGGCCGGGGCAGCAATATGGAAGCCATTGTCCGGGCGGGTATTCCTGGCGTGCGCATAGCTGCGGTAATCAGCAACCGCGCCGATGCCGCGGGGCTGGCGTTTGCTATGAAACATGGAATAAATACCGCTGTCGTCGCCCATGCCGACCATGCAGAGCGCGCCAGCTTCGATGCCGCGCTACAAGCGGCCATCGACGCCCATGCGCCCGATCTCGTCGTGCTCGCCGGTTTCATGCGAGTGCTGGGCGATGATTTCGTGCGCCATTACTCGGGACGTTTGCTGAATATCCATCCCTCGCTGCTGCCGTCCTTTCCGGGACTGCATACGCACCGGCGCGCGCTTGCGGCGGGGGTGCGCGTGCATGGGGCAACCGTGCATTTCGTAACACCGGAACTCGACGGCGGGCCTGTCGTTATCCAGGTCGTGGTGCCGGTTCTGCCCGGCGACGACGAGGACATCCTCGCCGCGCGCGTGCTTGCCGAAGAACACCGTATTTACCCACAAGCCGTGCGCTGGTTCGCCGAAGGGCGGCTGTCCATGACAGAAGGCGCGCACGTTGCGGTGGCTGGCGCTCGCCCCAAACAGTTCGCCCTGCATTTGCCACCGCTCGATACTGAATGACTGGATGAAAAAATGATTCGTATTGCATACTTTTCCGCTGCCGTGCTGCTGTTTATCTCCTCAGGAATGACGCAAGCCACGGGATGGTCTCCGGCGAAATGGCCGGAAAAGGGTGAGGTGAAATTCCAGGTAGCCATCGGTTTTGGCGGATTGCCAGTCGGGCAGGCACAACACACATGGTCGCACGACAGTAAACAATATCGGATGCGCCTCGCTGTGGAGACATCGGGCATGGCGGCGGCCCTGCGAAAGCTGGGCTATGTGCAGCAAAGCGAAGGCGATATCGGAGAAAACGGCTTGCATCCCCGGCGCTTCGATGTCACCCAACTGGGCAAGACACCGGAAGCGGCTCTGTTCGATTGGGACAAAGCACGGGTGGGCATTAACCGCGGTGCGCGCGAGCGGCGAAGCGCCAGCCTGACAGCGGGCGATCAGGATCTTCTCAGCGTATGGCATCAGATCGGCCATATGGACGGCTTGCCGGAAAACCAGGATTTACTCGTAGTCGGCAACAAGGATGCCCGCCGCGCCCGAATCGCTCACTTGGAAGACGGCAGCACACAAGTGCCGGCAGGCAGCTTCGCCACACGGCACTTCAAGATCAGTTCTGAAGACGGCCAGATCGCCATCGACCTGTGGCTCGCGCTCGACCGCCACATGATCCCGGTGCGCGCCATCCTGAACGATACCAAATCGGTGACACTCATTCTCGAAGCAACTTCCATCAGTCCAAACCAGTAAGCGATTCATGAAAAAACCGAGGAATACAAGGGCTGCCGCGCCAAGCGCGGGCGGTCTCATTTCGCAGACAGCACAGGCATTGGGTATCGCGCTTGATTTTGAATATCCGGCGGATGCGGTGCTGTCGCGGTATTTCCGCGAGCATCGCGCACTGGGGCACAGAGATCGCGCCTTCATTGCCGAAACGGTCTATGGAGTGCTTCGCCGCCTGCGCTGGCTGCGCCGTCTGGCCGGAAGCGATGCGACGCCGTGGCAATTGCTGCTGGCTTGGCTGGCGCGCGGTGAAGCCTGGCCGATGCGCCAATTTGAAGGCATCGCCTCAGTCGAGGAAACCCGCTGGATAGAGAAAGTGAAAGCGGTAAGGCTTGCCGAAGGAACGCTGGCCGAGCGCGCCGATCTGCCCGACTGGCTATGCGAACGACTGCTCGCCGTCCATAGCGAAGCCGATGTGTTGCAATTGGCGCATAGCCTCAACCGTCCGGCGCCGCTCGACTTGCGGGTCAATATTCTCAAGGCCGACCGCGACGCCGTGCTTGCCCGCCTGCGTGCAGATGGGCTGAAGGCCGATCCCTGCCCACTGTCGCCGCACGGCATCAGGCTCGCTGACAAACCGGCGCTGCAAAAACATGCATTGTTTCTCGACGGCAGTTTCGAGGTGCAGGACGAGGGCAGCCAGATTCTCGGCTTTCTAGTGCAGCCCGGACGTGGCGAACTCGTGGTCGATTTTTGCGCCGGGGCGGGCGGCAAGACTTTGCAATTGGGCGCGCTGATGCGTTCGAGCGGACGTCTTTACGCGCTCGACGTGGCTGAAAAACGCTTGACGCGGCTGCGCGGACGCATGGCGCGCGCCGGCTTGAGCAATGTACACCCGATGCTTATCGCGCACGAGAGCGATGCCCGGCTCAAACGCCTTGCGGGCAAGGCCGAGCGCGTGCTGGTCGATGCGCCGTGCAGCGGCCTTGGCACCCTGAGGCGCAATCCCGATCTCAAATGGCGCCAAACCCCAGTTGCAATTGCCGAGATGGTCGTGCGCCAGCAAGCAATTCTGGCCGCTGCGGCAAAACTGCTTCGCCCAGGCGGGCGTCTGGTCTATGCCACCTGCAGCCTGCTCGACGAGGAAAACGACGGCGTCGTCGATGCTTTTCTGGCGACGCATCCCGAATTCACGCCTTTATCGGCGGAAGAAATTCTTTCGCGGCAAGGAATTGCGCCGGGTACGGGCGAGCGTTTGCGCCTGTCGCCGTCAATCCATGAAACGGACGGTTTTTTCGCCGCCGTATTGACTCGCGCCAGTACGACGTAGTCACATCCTCATCTTGATCTGCATGCCCACGACTCCAAAACATGGAGTTACAGCTAATTGCATTTTGTCTATTGTGGTTATCCGCAGATTGAGAGTTATAATATCTTTCGCATAGTAGTAGTTATCCCTTTTGGGGTTTTCACGTTTATCTGGAGCCTGACACGGAATGTGTGTGGCGAGTGGGCTTTTTCATGGAGAAACACCATGTTGAACGATCCGCGTAGTCAGTTTGGTCTACGATTGAGCGAAATAAGGAAAAACAGAGGCTGGTCGCAAGAACGGCTGGCGGAAAGAAGCGGATTGGCCCGAAGTTATGTGGGCGGCGTAGAGCGCGGCCAGCGCAATATCGCCTTGCTCAACATTTGCAAGCTCGCCGAAGCGCTAAACCTTCCGCCATCCGCCTTGCTGGCGCCGCCGGGCGTGGAAGCGGCCAGAAGAGCCAGTAAAGCCGTTGCATAAACGCTGCCGCCCAAGCTGCTGGGCGCAATGGGAGCGGAGTTCAGCCCCCGCTCGTAGCGTCAGCCCAGCAATTTGGCGTCTCGAACAGTCTGATCTGTTCGAGACGCAGGGCATCGCCGTAAGTGTCGCGGTAAGCGGCGGAGAGTATGCCGAAAGCGGCAGCAGCCAAATTTTCCGCGGTCGGTACCGTGTCGAAAATCACGGTTTTGTGTCCAGGCAGGGATGCAAGGAATTCCACTACGCGAATGTCGCCGCGCCAGACCAGAAAAGCGTGATCCCATCGGCTAACCAGTTTTTCCCAGGCAATGCGTTTTATTTCACTGAAATCCATCACCATGCCGTTAGCCGTATCGCCAGGGGCGTCAATAATGTGGCCGACCAGACTTATTTCGAGAATATAGCGGTGGCCGTGGAGGTTCCGGCACTGGCTGGCATGATCCGGTATGCGATGACCGGCATCGAATTCGAGGCGGCGAGTAATGCGCATGACTGTCTCTTGCGTGCGGGGCGCGGAGTATAGCATTGCTCT
>JAIRWW010000055.1 GCA_031268685.1 Azoarcus sp. | reverse complement strand
GCCATCACGCTCTATCTGCAACATTCCCCAGACATCGTGACCATGGACATAACCATGCCGGAGATGGATGGCGTAGATTGCACGGAGAAAATGATCAGCCTTCGCCCAGAGTGCAACATCCTCGTAATTTCCGCATTGAGTGACAAAGCCACCGCTCTGAAGGCCCTGAAAAAAGGAGCAAAGGGCTTTCTTTACAAACCGTTTACCGACGAGGAATTGATCGCGGCCTTCCTGGAGCTTACAAATTCATGAAAAGCATCAATGAAAAAGATATTCGCAGTTTTGTGGATGCAGTCAGTTCGTTTTTTTTCCACATCACCGACGAAAAGGTGGAAATACGGGCTGCCTATCTGGTGGAAGGCGAGATCCAGGCATCAACCTTCGACCTGACCAGCTACATATCGCTTTCCGGAGACTTTTCCGGGCGAGTCTATTTTTCGGCGCCCCGCGTCATGGTCGCGCATCTTTTACTGGCAATGCACGAACCGGATCGCGGCGACGAGCGCCTGCTGGACGCGGTCGGCGAAATCGCCAATACCATTTCCGGCAATGCACGCAAGCACTTCGGGGAAACCATGCATATTTCGGTACCGATCGCACAGGTCACCAGCCACGACTGGCTGAACACCGTCGTCTCACCCCGTTCCTACGTCATTCTCGTGAAGTGGAAACAATACCGCGCATCCGTCGTCGTCGACATCCAACGCACGAGTTGAGGTATTTTTCGAGATCGCCGTTATATAGCCATGGTGCTTTCGCTAGCCAAGGAATTGCGCACATAAACAAAGAATAGGCGCACCGTTATTTTGTTTGAAACATTACGCTGAACAAAATACTCCGAACCACAATCATAAACCTGGATCATTATCGCGCCCCAACCAACTACCGCCGTTCATCATGCGGCAAATAATAACTGTTCCGAGCGCTTGCCTGCCGTCCCTGTGCACCATAAAAATAGATAATAAAAAACGTCTCTTTAGTAAGTTGCCGCCCAGTCACTGTTCGATTACCATGCCTCGGAAACAACAAAAAGGCAGGAGGAATAATGGACATTGGCCGCCGAGCCTTTCTGCTCGGCCATCGTCCGCAGCAACGCGAATTCCCGCTCCGTCCGCCCTGGGCAGAAAATGAAACGGATTTTCGCAGAGACTGCAAACGTTGCGGCAATTGCATCGCGGCCTGTCCTACCGGCCTGCTCGTACAAGGCTCGGGAGGCTTTCCAGAGGCTGATTTTTCGCGAGGGCACTGTACGTTTTGTGCGGATTGCGCCCACGCCTGTACGTCAGCGGCGACACAAAACACCGCCGCCCGCCAGCAAACAGCCTTGTCTTTTTCGCCCACACTCCCGGCCTGGCCACTCGTAGCCGCAATAGGCGCGGCCTGTCTGCCCCGGCGGGGCGTGCTTTGCCGCTCCTGCGGCGAATATTGCGAAGCCAACGCCATCCGCTTTTCCCTGCGCCCAGGCCATCCGGCGCAGCCAGACATCGACACATCGCTATGCACGGGCTGCGGAGAGTGCGTGGCGATCTGTCCGGCACATGCCGTTTCCATACAACATGGCGATCCGCTGCCGCCGCTCCCCGCCGCTCCCCCGCCCTGACAGGAAGCCACCCATGAAAATCGTCAGCCTCGTGCTCAAATTTCCGCCACGCCACGCCGTCGAAGTACGCAAAGCGGTGGAAGCGGTGCCAGGCGCCAGCGTCGTGGCCGACAGCGGCGACGGGCGAATGATCGCACTGCTGGAAGACGGCCCCGGCTACGCCGTTTCCGACAGCATCCTGCAAGTCCACCAGGTGGCGCACCTCATGTCCGTCACTCTTTCCTATGAATATTCAGATGAAATGCTTACGCCCGAGGAGGCTTGAAATGTCCATGGATCGTCGTGATTTTCTGAAAACCCAGGCCATCGCCGCCGCAGCGGCAGCGGCCGGAATGTCGCTCCCATCCACGGCCGCAGCCGCTCCCGCCGACAACCGGATCCGCTGGGACAAAATTCCCTGTCGCTTCTGCGGCACCGGCTGTTCGGTGCTGGCAGGCGTGCAGGACGGCAAACTCGTCGCCACCCAGGGCGATCCGGATGCGCCGGTGAACCGCGGCCTGAACTGTATCAAGGGCTACTTTTTGTCCAAGATCATGTACGGCAAGGACAGGCTCACGCAGCCGCTGTTGCGCAAGAAAAACGGCAAATACGACAAGGACGGCTCGTTTGTACCCGTGTCATGGAACGAAGCCTTCGACATCATGGCGGAAAAATGGAAAGACTCCCTGAAGACATCCGGCCCCGCTTCCGTTGCGATGTTCGGTTCCGGGCAATGGACGATCTGGGAAGGCTATGCCGCCGCGAAACTGATGAAAGCCGGTTTCCGCTCCAACAACCTCGACCCGAACGCCCGCCACTGCATGGCTTCCGCCGTAGTCGGCTTCATACGGACCTTCGGCATCGACGAGCCTATGGGCTGTTATGACGACATCGAAAACGCAGACGCCTTCGTGCTCTGGGGTTCCAACATGGCCGAAATGCACCCCGTGCTCTGGTCGCGCGTCACCGACCGCCGCCTGACCCACGAAAAGAGCGAAGTCCATGTGCTGTCGACATTCGAGCACCGCTCCTTCGAGCTGGCCGACAACGCGATGATCTTCCAGCCGCAAACCGACCTGGCAATCCTGAACTACATCTGCAACTACATCATCCAGACGAAGCGGGTCGACGCTGATTTCGTCAAGAAGCACGTCAACTTCAAGAAAGGCGCGACCGACATCGGCTACGGCCTGCGCCCCAACAACCCGGTCGAGCAAAAAGCCACCAGCAACGGCTACGACGGCCCGGACGGCAAGCCCAAGGGCGACACAGGCCAGGCCGAGGGCATCAGTTTCGAGGATTTCGCCAAATTCGTTTCCGAATACACCCTGGAGAAAACCGCCGCGCTCTCTGGCGTGCCCGCCGAAAACCTGAAGAAACTGGCCGAGCTGTACGCCGATCCAGCGAAAAAGGTAGTTTCTTTCTGGACGATGGGCGTCAATCAGCACACGCGGGGCACCTGGGTCAACAACCTGATCTACGACGTGCACCTGCTCACTGGCAAAATTTCAAAGCCCGGCTCTGGCCCCTTCTCCCTGACCGGGCAGCCGTCCGCCTGTGGCACGGCGCGGGAAGTCGGCACATTCGCGCACCGCCTGCCCGCCGACATGGTCGTCGGCAACCCGGAACACCGGAAACGGACGGAAACGGCCTGGCAGCTGCCGGAAGGCACGATTCCGCCCAAGGTGGGCTTGCACGCCGTGGCGCAAAGCCGCGCCCTGAAGGACGGCAAACTGAAGTGCTATTGGACGTCCACGACCAACAACATGCAGGCCGGGCCGAACATCAACGACGAAATCTACCCCGGCTGGCGCAACCCCGCCGCCTTCGTCGTGGTTTCCGACGTATACCCCACAGTATCGGCGATGGCCGCCGACCTGATCCTGCCCTCGGCCATGTGGGCGGAAAAGGAAGGCGCCTATGGCAACGCCGAGCGGCGCACCCAATTCTGGCGCCAGCAAGTCAAAGCGCCGGGCGAGTCCCGCTCCGACCTGTGGCAATACATGGAATTCGCCAAACGCTTCAAGGTCGAGGACGTCTGGCCCGCCGAGTTGATCGACAAAAAGCCGGAATACCGGGGCAAAACGCTCTATGACGTGCTCTACGCCAACAAGGTCATCAACAAATACCCCAAGGCGGACGCCGCCGCCGTCAATGCGCACGCCATCAAAAACTACACAAACGACGAAACCGAATATTTCGGCTTCTACGTGCAAAAGGGACTCTTCGAGGAATACGCGGCCTTCGGCAGAGGGCATCACCACGACCTCGCGCCATTCGATGCCTATCACAAAGCGCGCGGCCTGCGCTGGCCGGTAGTCAAGGGCAAAGAAACCCTGTGGCGCTTCCGCAAAGGCTACGACCCCTATGTCACTGGAGACGAAGTCAAGTTCTACGGACACAAGGACGGCAAGGCGATCATCTTCGCCCTGCCCTACCAGCCGCCCGTGGAAGTACCGGACAAAGAATACGACCTCTGGATGTCCACAGGCCGGGTGCTGGAGCATTGGCACACGGGTTCCATGACCCAGCGCGTGCCCGAACTGCATCGCGCCGTGCCGGAAGCAGTCGTCTTCATGCATCCGGACGATGCCAGGGCGCGCAAGCTGCAAAGGGGCATGAAGGTAAAAATCGTCTCGCGCCGGGGAGAAATCACCTTGCAAGTCGAAACGAAAGGCCGCAACAAACCGCCCAGGGGGCTGGTGTTCGTGCCCTTCTTCGACGAAGGCAAACTCGTCAACAAACTCACACTGGACGCAACCTGTCCGCTATCCAAAGAAACGGACTTCAAGAAGTGCGCGGTCAAAATCGTCAGGGCCTGATGCGCTTGCCATTGCGGAACACACGGCCATGAGTGTCGAAAAACCCGCCAGCACGCAGGAGGAAGCCCGCCTTTTTCCCGCGCGCCGCAAATTCCTTGCCGGGCTGGCGGGCGCGGCGGGAAGCGGCTGTCTCATGGCGCTCGGCGCGGGGCTTTACGCCACCCAGTCCCGCGCGCTGGCCGCGCAGGCCCTGCGCCCCCCCGGCGCGCTGCCGGAAGAAGAATTCCTGGCCGCCTGCACGCGATGCGGCCTGTGCGTGCGGGACTGCCCCTACGACACACTGAAACTTGCCGCACCGGGAGATCCCGCGCCGACCGGCACGCCCTATTTCACGGCCCGCGACATCCCTTGTGAAATGTGCGAAGAAATTCCCTGTATCAAGCCCTGCCCCACGGGCGCATTGAACCCGGCCCTGACCGACATCGCAGACGCGCGCATGGGACTGGCCGTACTGATAGACCAGGAAAACTGCCTCAACTTCCTCGGCTTGCGCTGCGACGTGTGCTATCGCGTCTGCCCGGCCATCGGCCAGGCCATCACACTGGAAAAACAGCACAACATCCGCTCTGACCGCCATGCCATGCTGCTGCCCACCGTACACTCGGCGCATTGCACCGGCTGCGGCAAATGCGAAGCCGCTTGCGTGCTGACCGAGGCGGCCATCAAGGTGCTGCCCGTCTCGCTGGCGCAAGGCAAGCTCGGCGAGCATTACCGCAAGGGCTGGGAAGAGCGGGAAAAACACGGCGGCTCCCTGATCGGCGACCAGCTGGAACTTCCAGTCCGCGGCCTGGAAGGCAAACCCCATGGCGATTCCCGCGTAAAGGACGATCCGCCATCCGACGCCTCCTACCCCGAACCCGGCCAGCCGTCCGACGCGGGAACCGGCCTGAACTCCCGGTGGAAGCCATGACCGCCGCCCGCCGCCGCCCCGATCCGAACCTGCCCGGACGAGACGCCATCGCCCGGAAAGGCTGGCTGGCGGCCCACAAATGGCTGCTATTGCGGCGCACCAGCCAACTGGGCATCCTCGGACTTTTCCTTGCCGGGCCGTGGTTCGGCATCTGGATCGTCAAGGGCAACCTGTCGTCCAGCCTCACGCTCGACGTCCTGCCCCTCACCGATCCCTACCTGCTGCTGCAAATACTGGCCGCCGGCTTCGTGCCCGCCGCCACCGCCATCACCGGCGCGCTCATCGTCGCGGTCTTTTACCTTCTCGCTGGCGGGCGCGTGTTTTGCGCCTGGGTCTGTCCGGTCAACATCATCACCGACACTGCCGCCTGGGGACGACGGCGCTTCGCCATCAAAGCCAAGCACGTACCCGATGCCCGCACGCGCTACTGGCTGCTGGCCGGCACCTTCGCCGCCGCCGCCACGACCGGCGCCCTGACATGGGAATGGGTCAACCCCGTCTCACTCGCCCATCGCGGCCTGCTCTTCGGCATGGGCGCGGGCCTGTGGTTTCTCGCCGCAGTGTTTCTATACGACCTGCTCATCGCCAACCGCGGCTGGTGCGGCCACCTTTGCCCAATGGGCGCGTTCTACAGCCTGCTCGGCAAAACCGCCCTGCTGCGCGTGGCAGCGCCGAAGCGGGACGCCTGCGACGACTGCATGGACTGCTTCGCCGTCTGTCCAGAACCCCGCGTCATCCGCCCCGCCCTCAAAAAAGCAGGTCAGGAAAGCCCCGTCATCCTCGACGCCCTTTGCACAACTTGTGGCCGCTGCATCGACATCTGCGGCCAGAAGGTTTTCAAGCTCACCCACCGTTTCGACCGAAGGAGTTCTCCATGAAAAGCCGTCTCCTGAGCGTTTTCCCGGCAGCAATGCTGACCGGCCTGCTGCTGTTGCCCTGTACATCATTTGCCGACGACGACAGCGGCGGTCTCGTCACCCTGCGCGGCGCTCCCATCCAGACATCCACAGCCAATTCCGGCGAAGCGCTCAAAAAAGCCGTCGAAACCACGCCGCTGGAACGCGACTTCACGCAACAACCGCCACTTGTGTCGCATGCGGTGGACGATTACCCCATCACCAAAAATTTCAACAAATGCATGGACTGCCATTCCTGGGATAACTACCGCAAAGAAAAAGCCACCAAAGTCTCGCAAACCCATTTCCAATCCGCCGACGGCCAGGAACTCGCCAACATCTCGCCGCGACGCTATTTCTGCCTGCAATGCCACGTACCGCAGGTCGATGCAAAACCCCTGATCGCAAACACCTACCAACGCCCCTCAAACGCACGCTGAAAATCGCGAGGCACACACATGAATGTCACAGGCAAATTCTGTCGTTGGCGGCGCGCTATCTCGATCAGCGTACTCACAGCCTTCGTTCTTGGCATCGTCTTCCTGGCTGTTTTCGACATGACTCTGAAATGGACGAACAGCGAGAATTTCTGCATTTCCTGCCACGCGATGAAAGACAACGTCTACCGGGAATATCAGAACACCATCCACTATGCCAACCGCAGCGGGGTGCGCGCGGTTTGCGCGGACTGCCACGTACCGAAGGAATTTTTGCCCAAGATGGTTCGCAAAGTGCAGGCCGCCAGTGAAGTCTGGCACGCGGTACTGGGTTCCATCGGCACGCCCGAAAAGTTTGAAGCCAAACGCCCGCTACTGGCCCAGCGCGAATGGCGGCGCATGAAAGCCAGCGATTCGCGGGAATGCCGCAACTGCCACGATGCCACATCCTTCGACTACAGCGGACAAGGCTACCGCGCCGTTGCCCAGCACATGGAGGGCCTGTCCAACGGCCAGACATGCATCGACTGCCATAAAGGCATTGCCCACAAACTGCCGCCAATAGACCAGGGCATCGGCATTGTCGGCCCGGACGGCATCACCCTGGATGTTTTCCACCCCGACGCGAAAAAGAAACCCGAGGCACAGGAGGACTGAAACCGACGGAATGGGGCGCGCCCAATCAGACAATGCATATTTGCCGGAAACGCCCGCCCCGGAGCCGGAAGATTTTGAAAGCAATTGCGCTACAGATGTCCATTTTGTAAAATACGGAAATTAGTTTTTTCTTACCGTTGGAGAAATCGATGACGTTACCATTCGACTCTTGCATAACAGTATTTATGCTGGTCTTGTTGCTGTTATTTGTACCAGCTATTTGGCTCAAGGCGAAGAAAAAGAAAACCGGCTTATGGAATTTTTCACTATTCCTGTTTGTTGCTGTTCTCCTGATCGGAAACCTGTATACGCCTGTCGTAACTACCGTTGAAGATTGCGGCAAATTTGAACAAAATTTGCTTATCTTTCCGAAAGACGGATACGAAATGGGTTCGGTTCACTACATCGAGAATAAAAGCGCTCATTCGCTCTTGTTAGCATACGTAGGCTACGGTGATGTTTCAAAAATTCCAGAAGACATCCTGATCGGCCCAAACGAAACACGCAAGATTGACGATTCAAATATCGATTATTTGTTCGAGGAGCCTCCCGAGTCGATTACCCTCATGTTGACGTGCACGATATTTGAAGGGGCGCTTGCGTGATATTTGTGGGATTTGGCGGGATGGGTTGGGATTTGGCGGGACGGGATTTGCAAAAACTTTGCGGTAGCCGCAATCTCTGTCCGCTTACGTTGCGTCGTCGCCGAGTGCGGAACTTAGGATGTCTAGAACCGTATCCTCGTCGCTCGCGGATAGGCCCAGAAACGGGCGAGCAGGGATGGTGATGTTTCGGTTTCGCCCGGCGCGGTTGGTGCCGAATTGATGCACGCTGGCGTTGGCGCTGTTTGATCTCCCGTAACGGCGGTTAGTGCCAATGGCAACGCCAGCTCCACCATCGATGATCTGGTAGCGGATCGTGTTGGCGAGTTGCCCCGTGTCAATGAGCGGGCGCGTGCCAGTCCGGCCTCGTTTGATTCGGGCAAGAACGGTGTCGGGTGAGAGCGTCGGCCAGCGGCTACCGTCCGGCGCTACGCCTAAAGGGAATCTCGCGGTCGTTGAGGCGAGTAATTCTTCGCCGATTTCTTTCATCGCCGGACGCATGCCCGCAGGCGTGAGACGATCTGCCAAACGCTTGAGTATTTCTTTGACCCGCTGGCTTTCGACTGTCAGTGAAATCATTAGAAAACGACCTGCCCGACCACGTTGCCGTCCATGTCATAAATATTGGGATCGGTATCCTCGACTTCCGGATAGAACGCGGCCAGTTCGGGGGGGAGCGTGTGCGAGTCTCCAACGATTGCCGCGAGGTCGGCCTTGCTCTTTAGCGACGTCAGATCATGGCCCGCCGGGTAGGGGTGTATATGGACATGCCCTTCTCCGAATATTCCTAAAATCTCCCCGGCGGATGGGCCTGTGACTTCTCCCGTTTCGTCATCCCAATCGAAGATGAGCGCACCGTCACGATTTTTGTTCCATTCCTGCGGGGGGCAATTGAAATGGTGAATCATCATGGCCTCCAGTTGAACAGTATGCCCACTACGAAATCCAGCATTTCCCGGTCTTTCGTGTAAAGTTTGTTGAAATGTCTGCCCGTAAGAACGGTTTCCATGGACATTGTCAAGACTTCCAGCGCCTTGCCATCATAATCCTTTCCCCAATACCCATTGATGTAATGATCCTCGCGCGTCAGTTCGTCCAACCTATAGTTGGTGCCTGTCAGTTTCCGCAGGCTTTTCAGCGCATCGCCCGATGTGCGCCGGTCATGGATGGCTTGAAATAGGTCGTTCAGCGCCGGTAGCGACGCCTGGATGCGGTGTGCAAATTCATGCACCGCATTGTCCAAATCGCGCACGACGATAAAACCGTCGCCAATGTCGGCGGTAACTGTCCCGAAATTATCGAGACGATATTTCCTCGGTTTAAGGATCGTTGTAGCGTATCCCCGGCCTTTTGCTTTCCTGACATAAAGCGGCCCGGCGGCGTCCGCCGCCTGTACCCATTCGGCAGGAAAAAGTTTCGATGCATTTTTGACAAGCTGCGCGCCCTGGCCGCCGTTGGCTGTATGGCATGCCATGCCGATGTTGACGTGCTGTTTGTACAGTTCCATGAAGTCGGCGTGTGCCACAGCAGGCTTGATTTGGTCTGTGATCTTTCGCCCGGCAGCGATGTAGTCATCGAGCGTAAGGGGTTGAGCTGTTTGTGTCGCCGGTACGGCAGGCAGCGGCGCGGCAAGGGCTTTTAGTGCGTCGCTTTTTAGCGGCTCGGGCATCTGCGATGCTTTTTGCGCGGCGAGTTCCCGTAGTTCGTCCGCCCGCGATGCGCCAGGCGCATAGCCCCAGCCTTTGCCGATGCCCGGCGGCTCTCCTGTTTTGGGGTCGATTTCGTCCCATCCTGCTGGCAGTTTGGTTTGCGCGCCATCGGCGGGCTTGCGCACTGCTTTGACGGTGCAGCCGCAGCCAAAGCCATTCGGCGGGAATGCTGTTTGCCAAAATGGATGGTCATGCAGCAATGTCAGTTTCGCATCGCCCCAGGCTTTATGTTGCTCACGCGGGTGGGCGGCATTGTCGCTGTGAATGTATTGCCAGTATGGCCTGCTCGCGAGTAATTCAGGATCGGTCAGTTGCGCATAGCGCCCAGCGGCATAGCTGGTGCGCAGGTTGGTCTCAAAGATTACGCGCGTGCGCCACGCTTCGCCTTCCGCAGAGCCTTCGCCTGTCCAGCCGTGCCAGCCGTGGCGCGCGACGATGTCTGGGAACTGGGCGCGGAATTGGTCCAGTCCTGTGCCATCCGTGATGCCCCGGTCGACGGCTTGGCGTAGGTCGTTGAGTAGGTCGGCTTTTATTGCGCCAGCAACGACGAAGCCGTGGTCGTGTTCGGCCTTCCAGATATCGTCCCAGGCTGCGGTGGGTAGATTGAGTTTGCCGCGAAAGAATGCGGCCTGCTCGGCAAAGTCGAGATTGAACGCGCCGCCGATGTCAGCCATGGCGGCTCCGTATTAATTGTTCGCGCGCCCAATCGTCCCGGCATGCGATATCGCACCAGCGCCTGCCTTCCGGCACTGGCTCGCCGCAGTGCAGACAAAGCCCCGTGGCGGGCGGCCCATCGGGTTTGCGCCGCGCTATCTCGGCAGCCGCGATGGTTTCGATTTGGGCTTGGGCGATGTCGGCTAGATCGCTCATGCCTCGTCTCCAGCATCGAGACGACCACGCAAGTTGACCGCCGCGAATGCATTTGCCAGCGTCGTTACCAGCGCCGTGTCGTCGAGCTTCGGGTATGCCGCAAGTAACATTTCCCGGAATTCCTCCAGGCTGCCCGCCGCATTCAGCATGGCGCTAATGCTCTCCAGCATGCTTTCTATGTTTGGGCTTGCCGCGCGCATTAGCGCGCCAAAAGCGATGGCGAAAGCGGTGTCTTTCGCTTCGCCGGTCTCCGCGCCCGCCTCGGCAAAGGCGGCGCTCTGCGCCACGGGCGGTACCAGCAGTTTTTCGCCGCGCGTCGGCGCGGGCAGTCCGAATATTTCCCGGATGAAGTCGATCGGGATGTCCATGCCCATGCGCGCCAGCCGGTCTATACCCATGGAGTAGGCATTGATCAGTCCGGCATCGTATTTTTCCGATGCGCCGCCCCGCTTGCCCTGCTTGCCATCGGGCGCGGCCCCGTCGAGCGCGGGCTGCCCATCGGGCGTCTCCGCTGGTGTCTGCCGGCTCCATCCGTCGCCGTACTTCGCTCGCACGGCCTCTTCCGAAAGCGCGAATCCCATGCCCGCGATGATGGCGTCCGTCTCGGCGGATGCCTTGAGGTCGGTCTCCTCTTTGATCTGGCGCGAGACGGCGCACGGGCCAATGCCGTTGAACTCGCACAGCCATTTGATGATCGTTGAGTTCAGCGTCTCGGTGAGCAGATCGGAGTCGGCCTGCACCAGATCGAGCCGCACATCGGCGCGCTCTTTCGCTGCCGCCGCCTGCGCGCCGCCGTTGTCAAACCCGCTTTCCTGTCCGAGGATGATTTCGGCAATGGCGGCGTCCATCGCTCGCACTAGGGCTTCCTGTGTCGTGATGTTGCCGCCGCCCTTCGTTTCCAGCAACTGAATCATCGCACCCGAGGGCGTCATGATGTAACCGTCATTGGAAAAGGCGCGGAGCGCATCGGCCAGGGTCTGCTTGTCCTTCGACTCCGAGCCGGGCGGGTATTGTCCCCACGGCGTCGGCGTGCCGAAGCGGTCGCAGAACTTCGCCCAAGCGACGACGCCCCGCCGTTTGAAGTAGACCGGCCAGAACAGGTACAGACCGAGTCCCATACCATAAGGGTTGTCGTCGCACGGCTCGAACCGGTGCACGATGAATTTCCGCTCGGGCAGCGGTTCGCCGCGCAGCATGTCGCGCTTGGTCAGCAGCCGCAATTCCGGCCCTTTGTCATCGTCGATATAGACGAAACGGGTGGGCTTCCGCATCGGCATTCGGGCCGGCAGCCACATGCCGTCGATAGCTTCCCAGATGATTTCGACGACGGCATACCCGGTAATGAGCGCGTGCATGAGGTCGCGGCACAACTGGTCGAACGGCAGCCGTCGCAGGATCTCGGTCAGCGCCTTGGCGCTGGCGGTGTCGCTGTCATTGACCGGGGCGACCGCCCATGGGCGACTGACCAACGCGGCGATGCGCCGCCCGAGGTTGGCATAAACTTTGCCGTCGCGCAGCAGGTCGAGGTAGGCCTCGATGGTCTCGCCGCGCGCCCGCAGCAATGGGTCGTTGCCGCGAATGACGCCCATAAAATCGGCCTCGAATGGATCGAGTGCGCGCGGCGCTGCTTCGCTCGTCAAATCAGCACGTTTGGCCGGTTTGGCAGGTCGGTTTTTAGTAGTAACCATGCATAAACTCCGATATCTCATTGTTGATGTTGCGCGGGCCGTCGCTGAAGTACTCGAATTTTGCAGGCGGATTGCTTGCGGCGTGCTTGGCTAGCGCCAGCGCCCAGAATCGGTCAGCATGCCCGTCGGGGGTGCTCTCGGCAATGAATCGGATGTTTCCTGCCGCCGTAACAACTTTTTGAATTTTGCGCAAATCGGCGGTTATTTTCGGGTCGCTAGGGATTCGGATTCGGCTATCTTCCATCGCGCCGCGCAGCGGGTAGGCCAGCGCCTCTTTGACTGGACCCGTGAACGTCACTCCCTCAATCCGATGTTCGCCGAATTTGTCTTGGGCATCGTCCGTCCAGCCGATGCCCAGGCCGGTGTTGTCGATGCACACCCGGTCGCACAGCGCGAACCATGGCCACAGAATCGCTTCCTGTTCGCTCTTGCGCATTTTTTCCATTGTCTCGACATGCCGGGTGTAGAGCACATCGCCCAAGAGTTCGACGACCCACAGAACCGTCAAATCTTTTTTTCGCCCAATATCGACACCGGCGAACAGCCGCCCGGTGAACGGGCCGTCGAGGCCGCGCTGCCAGCCCTGCGCTGTATATTCGCAACGGGTGATTATCTCGTAATCGATAAATTTATCATCATCGTTCGCGGGGACGCACATGTATTCCTGATTGAAGGATTCTTCATCTACTGCACCAGATTTTATGTAGTTGAAATACGCGGCTTCATCCATTGCCTGCTGCTCGGCATCCGGCGGCAACGCTTGTTGCAGTTTGTAGAGAAAGCCTTGTTCGAGCGCGTCCTGCAAGGTGACGCGATGCAGACTGATGTTTTTGGGGTTGCCTTTCTCACGGGCTTCGGTAATCAGGGAATTGAAATAGCTGTGCGAGCCGCGATGCGTGCTGACTACCTCCATGCCGCCGCCCCACGTGATGCCTGGATAGGAGATGGCCCAGAGTTTGCGCTGGTCGCGATGCAGTGCGTACTCGTCAAGAATGCGACTGCCGCGCTTACCCGCCTGTGCGTCTGGATTGCTCGACATGCTGTGGATGCGCCGCCCGCTAGCAAACTGTAGGACATATGCGGATAAGCCCCGCTCGGGGTCGATGACCTGCTCGCCGAGATCCCGCGCTGCCAGATTGGCTATGCCTGCCCACAATTTGCAGTCTTCCAGAAATAGCCGCGCCTGGATGTCGTCGCGGCTGCTGACCCATTCGTCGTAGCGCGCACCTGCGGCCGCCGCGCGCTCAATCGCGCCATAGGCGGTTGACCACGAAATGCCGATCTGGCGCGACTTTTCCATCAATTTCAGCCGCGAGTTATCGGTAATCCATTTCGACTGAAACGGCAGAAAAACCGCGTCGGGATTGGGGATGACTTTTGCGTTGCCGGGCGTGGCCGCCATCACTGTATCCCCAGAACTTCCCGGA
>JAIRWW010000049.1 GCA_031268685.1 Azoarcus sp. | reverse complement strand
GCAGCGTCCGCCCGCCCGAATTCGGCCACCACATCGTTGTAGGCGACATCACGGAGCGCCTCTATCTCCTGGCAATCGCTTTGATGCGCCTCGTTGATGGCCGCGGCAAGCGCCGCGTCATCCAGCGTATGCGCCTTGGCCGCCAAGGCGGTATAGCGACGCACATCCGCTTCATTCCGCGCGGCCTTGTCCGCAGGCCGAACGGAGATCATGGCTGCTCCGGCAACAGCCAGCAAAACGCCGCCGCTGATGCCAACCCAGTCCGGCAGATTTTGCGCCATGAGCGACAATATGGCGCTGCCTCCAAGAACGGACAGGAATGTCCCCACTGTCTGAATGCAGCGGTAAAACCTGGCCGTCCGTTGAGAACCTGTTTGCGACTCTCGGTCAGGCAGGACAGGCCAGGCCCCGTTGGGGCCAACCCTGGATAACCCCCGGCGTCAGCCCTAACCTATGCAGACTGTCTTCTGTCCTCTTATATCAGCCCAATCGACTCCGTCATTCCCGCGCAGGCGGGAATCCAGGAATTGGGCGATGTGCATGGAATTCTGGATTCCCGCCTGCGCGGGAATGACGATGAATTTTCCACTGCCTTCTGTCTTCTGTCCTCCGTCCAGGTAGGGGCGAACTGTGTTCGCCCCTACGAAAATTCCCTGATTCCTGTCATCTGATCCCTGATTGGTGATACTTCGCATCAAAAGTTTTACGACCGGCGGGCTGCACTCACCCTACTTACTTGGAGAGGAAGGTGGGGTTGGGCCTCCCTCAGTGAGGGAGGTGTCGCGCGGCGGAGCCGTGTGACGGAGGGAGTCGGTGCGGAGAGCGGGAAAGAAGGGGCGGAGAGCGGGCAAGAAATAAGGCTTGCTGTCGCTGTTGCGGCTGCGACTCCTTCCGACTCGCCTTCGGCGAGCCACCTTCCTCAAGAGGAAGGCTTTGGTTTGCGACGCTTCGCGTCGGGAGGGGGGATTGTCGGGTTGCGCTTCGCTGACCCAAGCTACGGGCTGCACGCTGAAACGGGCGTTGGGAGCTTGCTGGGAGCGCTTAGCGTCTCGCCCGCAGTCGGCTTTCGATGCGGGCGGGACGCCCGCGCTCCAATACAGGTTGCGCTCGCTGTTTTGTTGGGGGTCGCTGCGCTTACCCCAACCTATGCGGACTGCGCAAAAAGACCGAAGCGCTCAGAAAATCTTCCGATCTGTTCGACGGCACGGCCTTTGCCCGCAAATTCGAGGCTTTGTTGTCGGGAATTTTTGCCGACTCAAGCGAGCGCAGCAAACAGAAGCTGTAACCGCGTGAGCGGAATAGCGGCGTCCGCCCGCCCGAATTCGGTCACCACATCGTTGTAGGCGACGTCACGGAGCGCTTCTATCTCTTGGCAATCGCTTTGATGCGCCTCGTCGATAGCCGCAGCAAGCGCCGCGTCGTCCAGCGTATGCGCCTTGGCCGCCAAGGCGGTATAGCGGCACACATCCGCTTCGTTCTGCGCGGCCTTGTCCGCAGGCCGAACGGAGATCATGGCTGCTCCGGCAACAGCCAGCAAAACGCCGCCGCTGATGCCGATCCAGTTCGGCAGGTTTTGCGCCATGAGCGACAATATAGCGCTGCCTCCAAGAACGGACAGGAATGTCCCCACTGTCTGAATGCAGCGGTAAAACCTGGCCGTCCGTTGAGTCAAGCGAATCGCGTATCGGATTTGATAGGTGAGTTCGTGTCTGGTCATGGTGTCGGCGGTGGCGGTGGCAGCGGCGGAATCGGCCTTGGGGGAACGTGTGCACGAATGAGCATGGCGACAGGATAACCCTCACTATCGATAAGTTCAACTTGAAAGCCTGTTTGTCCAAGGCAATCGCACAATGTAGGCATGTTCTGGCAGGTTTGTGCGAGTCCAGGCTACGCTGGCTGATCCCTGATCCCTGGCCTCTGATCCCTGATAGCGTCCCACCCTATGGCGCTACGCGGCTGCGCTTTTTTCCTGGCGTAAAACAGCATCCCGAAGGGACGACAGCGGGCTTAATGGAGCACAGCCCACCCACCCGTCCCCCTGACGCAAATTTTTGGGAACGCGGGCTTCCAGCCCGCGTAGGGTGGAACGCGCGAAGCGCGTCCCACTGTTTTACGCCAGGAAGAAAAACATAAACCCCCTGCGGACAGGATGGCCGCATTTCCAGGAACAGGAATCAAAAAACACCGAATGAGGTACTTTTCTTCCTGGCGTAAAACCCGTTCGGAGAATGCTGTCCCCCGACTGACGCCAAGGGTTATCCTACGCTGGCTTACGCGCCCCCTCACACTCATGGTGCGATTGCCCTGCCTGTTTGTCTTGGATATTGGGGCGGGACGGCGCGGTGCTATACTGCGCGCCATCTTGAGACACGACAAAGCCGTATCAGGGAGCATGACCGAGCAGTTGAAGGCGTCAGTCTTGAAAATCAGCAAAGGGAGACCCTTCCAGGGTTCGGATTCCTGAACCGCCGCTACTTTTCTGCCGAAAGCAATTGCTGGCCTACAGCAAACATGATGTTCTTCACCCCGCCCCGCGAGCACTTCTTCCGCCCCCTGACGCACGACAATCGTGAACTGTGCGCCACCGTCCTGCGCGCATTGCACGAGCGGGTACACGGCGTCAATGCCGATTATGCCGAAGTGCTGACGCGCGAACTGGTGCTGGAAGTGATCCAGCACGCGCTGGCCGATCCCGCGCTGCGCGCCTTGGCCTTCGCGACTGGACAGGCGGTGCGTGCCGAAGAAGAGCGTACCTACGCCAGTGAATTGCTGCGCAAACTCAAGGAGCACGGTTGGTTGGAAGACTACCGTGACCCCATCGACCTGCGACCTACGCTCAAGCTTAGCCGCGCGGGCAAAGCCTTCAGCGAAACCTTCGCCAATCTGGACGATTCCCGCGCCAAGACCCGCCAGCGCAACATGCGCTCGGCGCGCAAGGCGCTGCTCGCCTTCATCGCCACCCGCGATGCCGACGAATTGCTGGATGCCCACGAGTTTGCCAGTCGTGTGGTGCAGGATCTGCAAGACGACATCGAGTATTTTCGCCATCTGATCCAGAGTCTGACGCGAGAGGCGCTGGCGCAAAAGATAGCCTGGAACGAATTTAACGATTTCATCGAAAAGCGCTTCGCGCGCGAATACGCCGTGCGCTTGGTGGCCGACTCCGCCGAGCGTCACCGCGGCCAAATCAACGAAGTGCTGGAAGAAGTGCGTGCACTCGATGGTGAGCAACGCGCCCTGATGGATGCCCACCTCCTGCAACGTGCCCCCTGGCTGGAACAGGCAGCGCAGAGCCGCAGCCCCCTGCTGTGGTTAACGGACCGCATCGAAAGCATGGTTGAGGCCGCTTGTGGGCTGAAGCTACCAATGCTGCGCTCGGAGATGAACAACTACGTGCGCCGCTTCACCAGCCTGCTGCGGCAGGCGCTCTCGCTGGACTACAGCGCCGAATCGTCCCTGGGCCGCACCATGACCTGGCTGAAGAAAAAACCGGAGTCCGCCCGCGAATCGCTGCTGGATACCTTGGCCCGGCGTCTGGCCACCAGCGAAATTCGCCTGCCCGGCGGCATACTGCGCTGGACCGTCCGAAATCATGAAGCCGAGGCGCAGGCGCAGGCCCCACTGGTGGTGGACGAGGCCAGCCGCTTGGACGCGCTGTTGCGACGGGCCGAAGCCGAAGCCTTCGCTTTCAGCGATCGGCAAGTGTTGCAAGGCCTGTTGCCCCACTTGAAAGACGGCCCCATCAGCTTGGCGGCCCTGCCGGTGAATACAGCCGAGGATGCGGTGCGCGTGCTGCATGCCGTGGGCGCGGCACGCTCGTCCGAAGGGCGGCGCCTGATGCAGGCCCGCAAGACGGCAGGACAAGTACGCACGCCTTACTTTCAGGCCGATGACTACGAACTGCGCGCCACCCCGGCGGATACGGCGCCCGACAGAACAACCGGGGTACCCTGAACGCCATGCTGCAATCCTTGGCGCAGTACATCGAACAGCGGCTGGATGCCGAAGGCGCCGGTATCGTCAAACCTGCGCGTTTCGCCGAACTGGCCGGGCGGCTGCTGTCCAGCGGGGTGGTGTGGCGCGAACACTCCCGGCCCGAGGCCGCGCTATATGACAACGCCATCCAATGCGAGCAACTGCTGCGCGAATGGTTCGCCTGCATCGGCTTCGTGCTGGTGCACGATAGCGATGCGCGCCTACTACGGCTCTATCCGCCCGGCGAAGACGGTGGCGAGGACGAGGAAGACGGCGTGCGCCGATTGCGCGCGCGATTGTCGCGCGACTTTGTGGCCGCCGTGATCGCACTGCGCTTTCTCTACACCGAGGCGCTCACAGGACGTCGTCCGTTGGTGGATGAGCGCCTGGCCATCAGCCTGGAGGAGTTGTCGCAGGCCGTGGTCTCGCTGCTGGCGCACAAACTGCCCAACACGACCAGCGAGCGCCTGGCCTTGCTGCGCGAGCTGCGCAAGCACCGCGTGCTGCACTTCGTCGAGGGCGACAACGCCGGAGACATGCAAATGGGCTTGGCTGTGTTGAGGCCGGTGATGAGCTTCGTCAGTGACGAAGCCCTGGAAGAAGCCTTGCGTCTGGTGGGCCGCCGCCAGATGCCCGTCGCGCCCGGAGAAGCCTCTTGAAAATCGCCAAACTGCTCACCTGGCACTGGGGTTCGCTGGAAGACCGCGAATGGCCCTTCGCCGACACCGTGCTTCTGACGGGGGAGTCAGGATCGGGCAAGTCCACGCTGCTCGACGCCATCCAAACCGTGTTGACCGCCGCGCACCAGCACGTGGTGCAATTCAACATCGGCCAGGACGAGTCCACACAGAGTCGCCGCCGTGGCAAGGAACCCCGTACACTGGCCGCCTATGCCCTGGGCCAGCAGGCCGATGGCGTATTCCTGCGCACCCGCTCGACCAGCTATGCCGGCATCGTGTTCGAGGCATCCGGACAAGCGGGCGAGCAAGCCGACCCCTTTACAGCGTTGGTGGGTGCGGAAGCCTTCGAGGATGGCCGGCACGCCGTGCTGCAAGGAGCGCCGCAATTCTTCATCGTGCGCCGCGCGCTATCGCTGGATCATCTGGCGCGCCGCGCGGGCGAAGCGATTACCGCGTCCCCCTTGCCGCTCAAGGAACTGTACGTGCAACTCCAGCATCGGCTGCAAGCGGGGGGCAACAAGTCGACGGCGGTGGTGCAGCGCTTCCCCGACAAGGGCGGCTACCTGCAACACCTGTATGGCGCGTTGATGGGCAAAGCGGCGGTGAGCGAGCACGACGCCACGCGCGCGGCCAAGTCCTTGGTCAAGGCCATGGCCTACAAGGAATTGGGCAATGTCAACGACCTGGTTCGAGACGAGATCCTGGATCCGCACGATTTCAGCAAAGATCTGGATCGGATGCGTGAATTGATGCGCGCCATCGCCAATCTGAAACTGGAGGCCGAGCGCCTGGCGCTCAACCTGGAGCGGCTTGACGCCGCTCAAGCCAGTGCCGACCAGGTGTTGGACGAAGTGCGGTGTTTCGTCACCACCACCATTGCCCACGCCTTGCGAATGCGCAGCGAAACACAGGGCGAACTGGACTCGGTACAGCGCCAGATCGCCGCGCAGGATAAGAAACAGACGCAACTGCAAGGCAGGCTGGACTCGCTCGATGCGCAGGAAACCCAGTTGCGCGAGCAGCTGCGCTTGGTAAACAAGCGTCTGGATGACAGCGACGTGGCACGCGAAAAGCAAGCGCTGGAAAACCAGATCCGGCTACAGGCCGACCAGTTCCGGCTGCACTGGGGTCGAGTACAGGACGCCGCGCGCGGCATTGGCAAAATGGCCGTGCAACTCGAACAACTGTTGGGACTGGATCTGTCGGCCGTGCCTGCACTGGCTGCCGCGGTTGAAGCCTTGCGCCCTGCCGCGCAGCCAATCCTCAAACCCTGGCCTGCCATGGCCGAGGCCTACGCCCGCGACGCCATGCTGAGTGTGGTGCTGCCCGCTTTTGAGCTGGAAGCATTCGATAGGCAACTGACCTGTTTGCGCCAAGGTATCCACGACGGCGAAACCTCGGTGCAGAGTGCGGTGCTGCAGGCCTTGACCGATGTCGGCATGAATCTGAACCAATTGAAAGACGACACCGAACAGCGTGACGCGGAACTGCGTCGCCTTCAGGCCGGCCGTGTCCAAGGCCCCAGGGATGCCCACGACGCAGTGGCGCTGATCGAGCGCGAACTGCCCGCGGCCCGGCCCAACCTGCTGGCCCAACTGGTGGAACCCCGCCCTGGCACCCGCTGGCAAAACGCCATCGAAGGCTACATGGGGAGCGACCGCTTTGCCATCATCGTCGAAGCCGGCATGGAAGCGCGCTGTGCACGGCTGGTGAAGCAGCACTACCGCGCGCGTTCGCCCAAGGTCGTACAAGGCCGCAGGGCGATGGAAGACACCGAGGGGCGCCCAATGGAAGCTCGCGCCGTGCTGCACGAGCTGGTCTGCAAACACCCGGTTGCCAACGCCTTCCTGATGGCCCAGTACGGCCGGGTGCGCAAGGTCGAGAGCGAGGAAGAACTGGCCCGTACCCCCCAGGGCCTGATGGAAGAAGGCTTGGGTAGCCGTGGCTACGGCCTGTTCGCCTGCCTGGCGCCGGAGAGCGAACTGGCCTTTGGCGAAACCGCCCGGCAGCGGCGCAGACAGTGGTGCGAGGAAGCACTGAAACGGCTGGCGGCGGAAACGCGCACCATGACGGCCCTGCGCCAGTCGCTGCAAGTGATCACCCGCATGTTCAATGGCCCCGTGTTCACGCCGCTGACACCGTTGGTACTCGCCGTGCTGGAGAGTCAGGCCCAGTACGCCCATGCCGAACAAGCGCTCAAGGCACTGGATCTATCGGCCATCGACGCACTGCTGACCGAGCAGAAAGACCTGAATGGACGTATCGAAACGGTCCGCGCGCAACACAGCGATGAAAAAGAACAGATGGGTGCCACAAAGCAAGCCCTGGGGAACCTGTATCGGCGCAAGACCGACCTCGAAGCCTGCCTGCCCGACCTGGACATCGCCTGCACCCAGGCTGCGACTTGGGCCGCGCGCTTTGTGAGTGCTGTGCCCACTCTGGCGATCGAGTCTCAATTGCTGGACGAAGCCCGGACGCTGGCGACCAAGCCGGAACCCAGCCTGGACGCGCTGCGCCACCGCGTACAAAGCCTGCGCGAGGGACTGCCCCGCAGCCTGCGCGAACTGGCCCAGGCCGTAGGTGCCTACCTGTCCGGGGCGCGCGACGACAGCGAACGCTTCGCCTGGACCGATCCACCGCGTAGTATCGACCGCCTGGAGGAACTGCTGCCCGTCGTCGAACGCACCCGTGCCGCCATCGCCGAGCAATCCCGGCGCCAGCGCGCCATCGGCCTGGCCGACAATGCGCGCGCATTGCGCGAGGCCGAAGCCCAGTTCAACCACGTCTTCACCAGCAGCTTTTGCTTCAAAGTGCGCGATGACGTCAAACAAGGTGCGCTGACGCTGCAACGCCTCAATCGCCACCTGCAAGACATCCGCTTCGGCCACGACAGCTTCAGGCTGGAATGGGACTGGGTGCCGCGTATGCAAAAGGTGCAGGAATTTTTCGAAGCTGTCGAAAACGTGATCGAAGGGCTGGAGCACGAACGCGGCTCGATTTTCGTCTCGCCCCGGCTTACAGACGAACAACGTGCCACCGCCGAAGAAATCCGCTGTCTGCTGCTGGCCAACGACCATGGCGCCAGCGAACGCGCGCTGCGCGAATTGGCCGACTACCGCAACTACCGCCGCTACGATATCGTGCGCACCAGCCCGGTAGGCACCACACGGCTATCCACCTGGGGCACCGGCTCGGGTGGCGAACTGGAGACCCCGTTCTACGTCGTGCGCTCGGCCGTACTGGCCCATGCGCTCGGACACTTCGGCCGCGACCGGCATGAAGCCCCCGCTTTGCGCCTGATGCTCAGCGACGAAGCCTTTTCCAAGATGGACGAAACGCGCTCGCGCAACGTGCTGCAATTCCTGTCGCGGACACTGGGATTGCAGCTCGTCGTAGCCATGCCCACCGCCAAATCCGGCGCGGTCAAGCCCGAATTCGACAAGGAATTTACCTTCTCCAAGGTGATAGCGCGCAGGGATGGCCAGGAACTGTTCATCAGCGAAGCGCAGGAAAAAACACTGAACCGCTTGGCCCTGGCTCAACTGTGGGATGCGCATGCCACAGAGGCCCGCGAAGCCGCGCAGGCCCAGTGGCAGAGAGAACAGGCGCCGGGCGCCAAAAATGGCATTGACAACCACCACGGCAGCCCTGGAGCTTAACCATGGACGTGCACGAGATACCCGTCGCGCCCGCCATGCCCGCGCCGTCTCCCTTTCTCCTGCGTCTGGCCCGACTGCTGCTGACCAAGGCAGAGCGCAGCACGGCCCCAGGACCGGTTCGCCTGCCGCTGGATCGCAAAGCCGCGCCCGAACTGCACAACGCCGTGGAAGCCGATCAAATCCAGTTGCTGCAAATGCAACTCGACGACCTGTGCACCACGGGTTGGGTGGCCTTGCGGCTGGAAGCGCCGCGCGCATTCGCCGGCTTCATCGACCGCAAACCCCGACTGGAACTGTGCGATTTCGACGCGCTGGCAGCATGGGCCGACCACATCCCGCAGGCTCGGCGCTGGCGACAACAATGGCGGGCACACTTGGCTGCGCACTGGGAAGCGCGCCCACAGGCGACCCCGACCGATCCGGCCGCCGTGCTCGACCATCTGGCCCGTAGCCCGTTGATACCAATGGAAGGTCTGCCGCTGGAAGAGGCCACCCATAGCCTCACTACCTTGATGGCGTTGTGCCGGTCTGGTCGGACGATGGTCCTGCGCGAAGCCTCTGCGCGAGCTTTCCAGGGCCGCTCCAAGGTGCTGGATCACCGCGAAGAACTGCTGAGGTTGCTCGGCGCTGCGCCAGACCAGTTCACCGAAGCGCCGATCCAGTTGCTGCTGGCACCGCCTCCAGCGTTGGTGCCAGCAGACGCCAATGGTGCCGTGCCCCAGGCTTTTACGGACGTATTGTTCATCGAAAATCTGGCCACCTTCGAACACATGGCCGACACACGTCCCCCGGCCTGGGCGGATAGTCTGCTGGTCTATGCGGCGGGTTTTCGCGGCAGCGCGCGCCGGTTGCGCTCCCGCGCCGGCTGCCGTCTGTACCTGCGCGCGCCGGCGTCCGCCGAGTCGCTGCCGGCGATTGAATCCTGGCTGTTCGAGCAGTCAAAGGACGAGCGGAACGGCCCATCGGCGTGCCTCGTGCATTTCTTCGGTGACCTCGATCACGCCGGTATGCAAATCCTCGCCAGCCTGCGCGAGATATTTCCCCGGGCCAGTGCCTGGTACCCCGGCTACGCGTACCTGGCAAGCCTGCTGGCTGCCGGAGGAGGCCACCTGCCGGCACTGGCTGCCAAGGCGCAGCAAACCGACCCCGGCCGCACGGGCTGCGCCTATGCCGATGACGAACTGCTTCCGCTGCTGCGCAGACAGGGACGCTTCATCGACCAGGAAGCCTTCGATCCTGGTGACGCCGATAAACCGGGCAGATGACGAACGTTCCATGTTGGAACAAACGTTCGACGCGGCCAACTACCCCGCCGCCTGCACCATCGTGACGCACGACGTGGTGACGATGTCCTCGACCGAGCAGCCGCGCGACAGGTCGCTGATGGGTTTGGCGAAGCCTTGCAGGAACGGGCCGAACGCGTCGGCGCCGGCGAGTCGCTGCACGAGCTTGTAGCCGATGTTGCCCGCGCCCAAGTCGGGGAAGACGATCGTGTTGACCTTGCCGGCGACCGGGCTGCCGGGCGCTTTTCTCTCGGTAATGGCGGGAATCAGGGCGGCGTCGGCCTGAAGTTCGCCGTCGAGCAGGAGATCCGGCGCCTTTTGCTTGGCGAGTCGAGCGCCTTCCTGGACGCGGAGCACGTTTTCGTGGTCGCCGCCCGATCCTTTGGTCGAAAACGACAGCATCGCAACCACGGGTTCGGCGCCGACCAACGACTTGAAGGTTGCGGCGCTGGCGATGGCGATGTCGGCAAGCTGCTCGGCGGTGGGCAAGGGCATCACCGCGCAGTCGGCGAATCCCATGAGTCCGCCCGCGCCCCACTTTTCATCGTGTAAATCCATGATGAAGCAGGAAGACGCCGTCTTGATGCCGCTCGCGGTGCCGATCACCGTGAGGCCCGCGCGCAGCACGTCGGCAGTGGCGGAGCGCGCGCCGGAGACCAGCGCGTCCGCTTTTCCGAGCCGCACCATCATCGCGCCGAAGCGCAGGAAATGCTGAACGTCTTTGGCAGCCTGCTCCGGGGTCATGCCCTTGTGCTTGCGCAGCTGGTAGTATTCCTCGGCGAATTCCGGCAGCCATTCCGAGGTCGTGGGATCGATGATGTGGATGCCGTCGAGGTTCGCGCCCCCGGCGTTTTTCACAACCTCGTCCCGCGCCGCCAGCAGCGTCACCTCCTTGGCATAGCGCTGTCTGACCAGCTCGACCGCGGCCGCGATCGTGCGCTCCTCGTCGCCTTCCGGCAGGACGATCCGCTTTTGCAGTTTCTTCGCTTTTTCCTTCATCGTGCGAGCAAAATCCATGACGACCTCCTTTTATTGAATTCTGCGATCCAGTGTAGCA
>JAIRWW010000019.1 GCA_031268685.1 Azoarcus sp. | reverse complement strand
GCATGACAAACACTATGCCATCGGCGGCAGCGCGGGCTGGGCGAACATGAGCGCGCTGCTCCAAAGCAGCGTCTCCGGCATCCAGCTGCACGAAGAAGGCGAATGGCGCTCGCCCAACATAGACGTGTGGGGCATATCCGACCTCGCCCTCCTCAAAGAAGTGGACGCGCTCCTGCGCCAACAACCCAAGAACCGCCCCTTCATCGCCTTCATCCAGACCGCCGACAACCACCCGCCTTTCACCATACCCGACGACAACGACGGCTTCGTGCGCAAAACCCTGCCGGACGACGTATTGCGCCGCTCGGGTTTCCGCAGCAACGCGCAGTACAACGCCGTGCGCTTTCTCGACCATTGCATCGGGCGCTTCATCGAAATGGCGAAAAAAAGCGGCTACTACGACAACACCATTTTTGTGCTCTACGGCGACCATAACGGGCGCGTCGCCGAACTACCCTTCAAATCCAAAGCCTATACCGACCTCAACCTGGAAAGCCTGCACGTCCCCGGCATCATCCACGCCCCCCGCCTGATTACCCCGCGCGTAACCGACGAAGCCACGAACCTTGTCGACTTCCTGCCCACGCTGGCGGGCCTCCTGGGCCTGGACTATCGCACCGCCACCTTGGGGCGCGACATCCAGCTCCCCGCCCCAGAAGGAGAGCGCGCCGTACCCGTACTACTGCGCGAAGGAAGCTTCCCCCTGATAGGCGTAGTCACAAAACACCACCTTCTCAGCATGAATGCCGACGGCAGCGACGCCGGACTCTACGACATCGATGCCGACGACGTAAAAAACATCGCCGCGGAAAACCCGCAAGAATTCGCGCGCCTCTCCGCGCTCGCGCGCAACCTGCACGAAGCCGCCAGAGTCATGTTGTACAGCAATAAAGTCGAAAAAGAGGCAATGCGTTGAAACGCATCCGTCCCCAGACCGTACTGCCGTTCATCGGAATCATCTGCCTCACCCTGTGGGCGGCTTGGCCGGCCCTTTTCGAGCCGCCGCCGCGCTTTGCCCCGCCGCCGCTTTTCACCGCCCAGACCGCCCAGACCAGCGAAACCGCCGAAACCGGAAAAACCAGCCAAACCGCCCTCCCCCAGCCCCTGCTGGAGAGCGCCCTGATCAACCAAACAGACCCCTTGCGCGTCCACGCGGCATCCATCGCCGCCCTGCCGGATGGGCGGCTCTTTGCCGTCTGGTTTGGCGGCAAGCGCGAAGGAAGCACAGACGTCAAAATCTATGCCGCCGACTACCAAAATCGCACATGGTCGCCGCAGCGCGTATTGGCGACGACGGCGCAGACCACGGCGGATACCGGCAGATTCGCGCGCAAACTCGGCAACCCCGTCGCCTTCGTCACCCCGCAAGGCGAATTGTGGGTCGTTTATGTCAGCGTCGCGCTGGGCGGCTGGGCGGCCAGCCAATTGAACCTCATCACCTCGCCAGACATGGGCAAAAGCTGGCGGCCTGCCCGTCGACTCGTCACCGAACCCTTTCTCAACATCTCGACCCTCGTCAAAGGCTATCCCGTGTTTTTTGAAAACGGCGACATCGGCCTTCCCGTCTATTACGAAATGGCGGGCAAAGTGGGCGAACTGCTCACACTGTCGCCACAGGGCGAAGTGCGGCGCGTCACGCGCATGGGCTACGGCCCGCGTCCGCTGCAACCCATTGTGCTGGTAGAAACACCGGCGCGCGCCATAGCCCTGATGCGCGATGGCGACGATCTGCCGCCGCACCGCGTCTGGCGCACAGAAACGACGGACGCAGGGCAACACTGGTCGCCCCTGGCCGCCACCGACCTGCCCAACCCGAACTCGGCGCTCTCCGCCTTGCGGCTTGAAGATGGCAAACTGCTGGCAGTTGCCAATGACGTGGAAAACGAGCGGTTTCGTCTTTCCTTGCTGCTGAGCGCCGACGATGGATGGCATTGGCGCGTTATCCACCGATTTGAAGACAAAGAAGCCTTCCTGCAAAACCCCCCAGACAAAGAAACATTTCGCGCAAGCCTGTCGCAAGACCTGCAAAGCCTTGGCCCAGGGCCTGACCCGGAAGCGCTTGCCCGGAACACCGAACAAAACCTCTGCCAAACGCGCTGCGACTGGCAATACGACTACCCCTACCTCATCCGCGCCGGCAATGGCGACTTCCACCTGGTCTATACCTGGAATCGCAGCTTCATTCGCCACCTGCATTTCAACAGAGCATGGCTGGAAGAAAAACTATGATCCCGGCCATCCTCGCCTCCCTTGGCTACGGACTAGCGATAAGCCTTATCGCCTTCCGCTGCGCGGCCTGGCTGCGCAGCCATCCCGCGCGCATGGCCGCGGCCCTGGCGGCGGCATGCGCCCTCCTGCACCTGCCCGTCGCGGGCATCTCCCTCTTGACGCTGCTTCGCGGCACGCTGGGCGACCTCTCCCTCGTCACCATCGTCATCCTTGCCAGCGCCTTCCTTCGCGCACGCGCGCAAAAACAAAAAAACACCTCGCCCCCGCCCTTGCCCTTGGCCTACATCCGCCTCTTTGCCTGCGCTGGCCTCATCTTCTTCCTCCTCAGCTTCGGCCTGCTGCCCATCGACATCTACATAGCGGGATATGCCTCTGCCGCCTTGCCCTGCCTTGTCGGCGCCCTGGCCTTCCTTCTCTGGCTGCGCGGCGGGCGCGTCCTCTCGCTCGCCTTGCTTACCGCGCTGGCTGGCTGGCGTCTGCACTGCCTGGACTCCACGAACCTCTGGGACTACCTGCTGGATGTACCGCTGCTCGTGGCCGCGCTAGGCTGCGCAGTGTTTTCGCGCCGCTCCCCGCAGGGGCAGGCATCATGCCTGCCCTGTCGGAGGCCAGACGCCCTGAGCGAGAGAAACCGTTCGGGCTGAGAAACCGTTCGGGCTGAGATTCTATGGTTCAAGTCAAGAGATTTTGAGGCGATCTGGATTGAAGGGTGTTTGTGAGTGGAAAAGAGCAAATGCAGTCCGCAACAAGCGTCTGGCAAGACAGACGAGTGCGGCGGTACTGACCAAGCCCTTGGCGCGTTCGCGTTCATAGAAGGGCCGCCATGTGCGCGTTCTGGCCGCCGACATGGCGGCATTGAACAGCAGGCGGCGCAATTCGGCCGGGCCTCGCTTGGACAATCGCCGGGTTCCGCGCTTCTTGCCGGAATCGCACGGACGCGGATCAAGTCCAGTGAAGGCCACCACGGCATCAGCCCGAACGCCGGGCAGGCGACTGAACAGATTGACCAGCGCCGCGCCGCACAACACACCAATGCCCGGGATCGAGCGCAGGCGAGCGGCCTACTCCCCTATCTCTGCCTTGGCGCTGGTGGCCTGCTGGATTTGCCGGTCGATGCTCTCGATCAGTTTGTTCATGGCTTCCAATGCGTTTTTGGCCTCTGCTTCCAGGCACGGCGGCAAGTGCGCAAGGCTTTGACGCATCGCCCCAAGAGACTTGACCACGGCGGCGCGCCGCTTGAGCATCTG
>JAIRWW010000290.1 GCA_031268685.1 Azoarcus sp. | reverse complement strand
GCTGGCCCGGCGGCAGCGCGACCTCTTCATGGACAGCGGCAACAAACTACTTGCAGCCTGGGGCAAGCAATCGCAAGCCCACATCGAATCCCTCTACGAAGGCGAACACCCCACGCTAGAAAAAACCGCCTTCACGCCGAACCCGGCCCGTCACCTGCTGGCGCAACTGCAAAATGCCATCCTCGAACTGCGGGAACTCGAAGCGGGCAGCCTCCGCCTCGACAACAACGACCGCAGCATCGAAGTACACCTGTGCCACTCGCGCACGCGCGAACTGGAAGTGCTGCACGACCGCCTGCTGGGCATATTCAAAGGACCCAAACCGCCCCGCCCCGACGAAATCGTAGTACTCACGCCTGAACTCGCCGCCTGTGCGCCACTCATCGAAGCCGTCTTCGGCGCGGCGCCTCCAGAACGCCGCATCCCGTGGCGCATCACCGGCCTGGGAGCCACAGAAGAAAACCAGGCCGCGCAGGCGCTCGACTGGCTACTGGCCCTTGCCGCCGGGCGAGCGCCCGCCAGCCGTATCTTCGACCTCCTGCAACACCCGCTGGTAGCAGCGCATTTCGGCCTCGACGAAACCGGACTCGGGCAAATCCGCGCCTGGATGGACAGCTCCGGCATACGCTGGGGGCTAGATACCGGGCAAGTCCGCGCCATAGGAGCCAGCGGCGAACACACCCTCGAAACCGGAATCGACCGCCTATTCCTTTCCTGGGCGGCAGGCAGCGCCGCAGGGCGCGCCCCCTTCGCCGGACACATCGGCGCGACGCACGCACCGCAAGGCAGTGCAGGATTAACGCTTGGCGCATTCTGGCGCTATGCCCGCGCCCTGGGACGCCTACGCGCCGAACTACTGCAAACGCACAATGCCGAAGGCTGGCGCGCCATCCTGCTGGACGCACTCACAACCCTGATAGGCGAAGCAACCGAGCACGCCGAAGAAATACGCAATGTACGCGAAACCATCAACACACTCGCCGACGACATCGCAAGCGGCCTCGGCGCAGCCTCCAGCACACTCCCGCTCGACGTCATCCGCCCTGCCCTCGCCGCCCGCCTTAACGAAAGCGCGCGCGGCGGCGTTCCTGGCGGCGCAGTAACGTTCTCCGCCCTGCCCGCCCTACGCGGCCTGCCTTACCGCGTAATATGCGTCATCGGCCTCGACAGCGACGCCTTCCCCAGCCGCGCCCGAACCGACGAATTCGACCTCATGGCCGCTCATCCCCAAAAAGGCGACCGCCAACGCCACATAGACGAACGCAACCTCTTTCTAGATATCGTACTGGCTGCGCGCGACATCCTGCACCTATCCTGCGTAGGCCGCAGCGTCCGGGACAACACCGAATTACCGCCCTCCATCCTAGTCGACGAACTACTCGACACACTCGCCGCCGCCTGCGCCGAAAACCCTGGGCAAACCTCCTCGCTCGCCATTGCGCGCGCGAAACTAAGCGTCCAGCACCCACTACAAGCCTTCTCCCCCGCCTACTTCGTACCGGACAAAGAAGACAAACGCCTGGAAAACTTCCGGAGCGAATACGCCGAAGCGCTCACCATCCGCATGCGCCGCGAACAAGCCCGCAGCGCGACAGCAAAACCCCCCCATCAAACCATCCAGAACAACCCAGACGCCATTACCGTCCCAGCTTTCTTTAACGCCCCGCTTCCGCCGCCGCCAGAAGACTGGCGCTGCGTCGACCTCAGCCAGATCAAACGCTTCTTCAACAACCCTGGCCGCTTCCTACTCCGGGAGCGCCTGGGCCTCGACCTTCCCTGGGACAACGACGAAACACTCACCGACATCGAACCCTTCATCCCCGGCAGACCCGCCCGCAGCGCGCTCGCCGAACGCTTGCTGCCCGTCCTGCTTACCGAAGAAAACCCCGCCGCAGCAGACAACGAAACCAACAGCGACAGCGACACCCTACTCATCCTCGCCCGCGCGGGCGGCGAATACCCAGCGGGCAGCCTGGGCGAAATCGCGCTGCGGCGCGAACTGGCCACACTGCGCGAATTCGCCGCCCGCATCAAAGCAGCCCGAACACAAGCCCGCCTACCCGCGCACACCACAAAACTCAGCTTCAACCTCGGCGGCGAAACCTGGACACTCCAAGCCGCCTTCAGCGCACTGCGCGCCGACGGACACCTCATCCACCGCTACGACGAAGCCCGCGCGCGCGACTACCTCTCTGCCTGGCTCGACCACCTCGCGCTCTGCGCCGCCCCGCCCCCCGGCATAACAAACCAGACCCGCGGCCTAACGCGCGACGGCAGCTTCACCCTATACCCGCTACCCCCGGCTGACGCTCGCGCCCAACTCCAAAAACTTCTGACCCTCTACCGCGAAGGACTAATGCAACCCTTGCGCTTCTTCCCGAAATCCGCCTGGGAATACACCCGTCACAACGACGAAATCAAAGGACAAACCGAAGCAGACAAAAAATGGGCTGGCGGCGAATACCCCGAAAAAAACGACGCCGCGTGGCGTCTGGCGCTGCGCGGCATGGACGAAACACTCGATGTCCAGTTCAGGAACAACGCCACGGCAGTGTTTGGCGCTTTACGTAAACATCTGGACATAAATATCTAGACAATCCGTATCGGCGATAATACGATGCCAACCCTCCCCAAAGCGGCGTGGCATACCCGGACAAACACCAAATAAAAAGGAAAACCACCGATATGATGATCGTATTCACCATCATAATCGTCACGATTGTGATCTTGCTGCTCGTCAAGAGCAAACAACAACAAGACCGGCGCAGAGCGCGGGAAGCAGCCTGGTTCGCCGCTGCCCGGACGCAAAAAAAACAAGCCGGAATCACATCCGGCGGCGGCCTGGGAAGCGGCAACGATGTCTTCCGCATCAAGCCCGCATGGTTCTCCCCCGAAGCGATCAGCCTCTACGACACCCTGACCGAAGCCTTCCCCAGAATGATCGTCTTCAGCCACGTCAGCCTTGCGCGCGTCATCACCCTGAGAGGCGCGAGCAACTGGGAAAACCAAAGCGAAACCGCCCGCCAGTCCATCGACTTCCTGATCTGTAAAAAAACCGATACC
>JAIRWW010000139.1 GCA_031268685.1 Azoarcus sp. | reverse complement strand
TCGCGCTTTTTGGCGGCGGCGAGCGCGGCGGCGAAAGCGCCGTCGCCAATGTGTCCGCTGGCCAGGTCGTCGGCGGCGAATTCGGCGAGCAGGTGGGCGGTGTCAACCTGTGCTTCTTCTCGCGTTTGCCGCAGGCCCGGCGCGATTTCGTCGATGACGATGTTCAGCATGAACCACGCGGCCAATCCCAGGACGAGAAAGTAGCCGAGGAAAAAGCGGACGGAGATGTTCACGGGCGCAGGGAGCGGGACGGACGGCGGTTCATGGGTCGATGCTGTAGCCCATGCCGCGATGGGTGACGATGGGGTCGTGCTCGGGGAGCGGGACGCGCAGTTTGGCGCGCAGCGTCTTGATGTGGGTGTCGACGGTGCGTTCTTCCGTCTCTTCGGCGTCGCGCCAGACCTTGTCCATCAGCGCGGCGCGGGAATATACCCGGCCAGGGTGTTCGAGCAGGCAGGCGAGCAACAGGTATTCGTAGCGGGTGAGGTTGAGCCATTGCCCTTTGCAGGCGATGCGCAGCCCTTCGCGGTCGACCTGGAATGGCGAGGCCGCCGCGCCGCCGGGGGGCGTTTCCGGCACGCCCGCCTGCCCGTTGCCGCGCGCGCGGCGCAGGATGGCGCGCACGCGCGAGACCAGTTCGCGCGGGCTGAACGGCTTGGCGACGTAATCGTCCGCGCCCAGTTCCAGTCCGACGATGCGGTCGACTTCCTCGGCGCGCGCGGTGAGAAACAGTATCGGTACGTTCGAGGCGCGGCGCAGTTCGCGGCAGACATCGAAGCCGTTTATGTCCGGCAAACCCACGTCGAGAATGAGCAGGGCGTATTCGCTTGAGGTCGCGCGCGTTATGGCTTCGCGCCCCAGTCCGCAGCTTTCCGCCGTGTAGCCTTCGGCGGAAAGCACATAGGCCAGGGTGTCGGCAATTGCGGGTTCGTCATCGACAATAAGGATTTTCATGGGAGCATATGGTAGAAGGTTCGACAGAAAAACGAAACGAAACAGAAAATAGGAGCGGCAAACGATGGAACTTTTGCTCTGGCGGCACGCCGATGCGTTGCAAGGCGCGCCCGACATCGCGCGCGAACTCTCCGCGCGCGGACATAGGCAAGCTCGCGAGGTGGCGATATGGCTCGGCGAACATGCGCCCGCGGATTTGCGTCTCGTGGTCAGTCCCGCCGTGCGCACGCGCCAGACGGTTTCGTACTTTTGCGCGGACGAAAACGCCATGCGGTTTTGCGCGCCGCTTTTCCATGGCGCCGCGCCGGAAGACATCCTGCGCTTCGCCGCTTGGCCGGACGCTTCCTCGCCCGCGCTTGTCGTCGGCCATCAGCCCTTGCTTGGCGAAATTGCCGCCCGTCTGTTGGGCGATGCCTCTTTTCCGTCTTCTTTCCGCAAGGGCGCGTTGTGGTGGCTGCACGGCGAGCCGGGCCAGAACGCGGCACGGCTCGTGCATGTCGTGGAAGCGGACGCCCGCCCATAGCGCCCGCCCCAGGCATGCTTCTTCACTCACACTTCACGTAAGCCTCATTTTCCCTTTCCCGGCTGCTCACATGCGGCTTCTACGCTGCCCGTACTCATGATGCGGGCGGCGCTGGAAAACTGCGGCAAGGCGCTTCCCCGCATAACGAGAAAGCATGCGGCGGCATAAGGGTTTCCATGCTCCGCGCCACTCAAAAAACCGGAGAACGTGAAATGCAAAACCATGAATTTACGGAATGCAGAGAAACAGTCTCATTCAAGGACAGAATCGTCCGCAACGCATTGATGCTGAAGCTGGCTAGCGTGGCCTTGCTGGTCGCGTTGTTTTTGATTCCGCTTACCATGGTGCGAGATCAAATCGCCCAGCGCGACATGTACCAGGAACAGGCCAAGGCGGAAATCGCCAAAGCCGCTTCTGGAGCGCAAACCCTTACCGGGCCTATATTGGCGATTCGTTATCGTATGAAGGCGCCCGTGTTCCGCGACATGAGCACGGGCGAAATCGTCAACCGTCCAGCACAGCAAATGGAAGAGCAAATCGCCTTTGTGCCTGCCAGGACCTTGGAGATCAATGGCAACGCCGATGTAGAGCAGCGTTACCGGGGTATTTACCGGGCGCGGCTTTTCCATCTCGACCTCAACATAAAAGGCGCTTTCAGCCTGCCAGCGAATCTGGTGCCGGGCGTGGGAGAAAAAGACGAAATTGCTGAGGCCCACGCTGTGATGTTGTTCAGTGTTTCCGATTCGCACGGCATGGATGCCAATCCGGATGTTCTCATCGACCAGAGCCAGATGCGATTCGAGGCGTCGAAAGGCAAGCGTTTTGGCAATACCCTGCCCGGTAATCAGTTGGAAATCGATTTGGGCGAATTGACGCCCGGCAAGGAACGCAATATTGATTTTTCTTTTCCGCTGAAACTCTCCGGCACCGAAACCATGTCCATCGCGCCCACGGCGGAGAACAACATCGTGCAGTTGCAATCCAACTGGGGGCACCCGAGTTTTCATGGCCGCTTCCTGCCGCGCACGCGGCAAATCGAACGCGATGGCTTCAATGCGAAATGGGAGATATCTCAGTTGGCCCGTGACATGGGAAGAACGCTTCAGCTCGGCGGCGAAGAAATCCTGGGCGTCGATTTTATGGAGCCAGTCGATGTTTACCAGCAATCCGACCGGGCAGTGAAGTACGGCCTCTTGTTTATCGTACTGACGTTTGCCGCCTTCTTCCTGAGCGAAATCCTGCGTCGCCGGCCGATGCACATCATGCAATACCTGCTGGTGGGGCTGGCGCTCACCATCTTTTTCCTGTTGCTTGTCGCGCTATCCGAACAATTGCTTTTCCACGTGGCGTATATTGCCGCCGCCGCTGCCTGCATCTGCCTGATCGCTTTCTATCTCGCGGGCGTATTCGGCTCCTGGCGTCCCGCTTTCGCCTTCGGCAGCGGTCTGGCCGGGCTGTACGCTATGCTCTACGTCATCCTGCAACTGGAAGACAAGGCCCTGCTCATGGGCAGCCTGCTTCTGTTCGCCGTTCTTGCCGCCCTCATGGCAAGCACTCGCCGCCTC
>JAIRWW010000121.1 GCA_031268685.1 Azoarcus sp. | reverse complement strand
AGTTTGGAGAAAAGCGCTTCGTTTTCGTTAGCCAGCATGGCGACGGCGAAAAGCGCTGCGTTGGCCGCGCCCGCCTCGCCGATGGCGAAGGTTGCTACCGGTACGCCTTTCGGCATCTGCACGATGGAATGAAGCGAGTCGACGCCGGAGAGCGCCCGTGATTGTACCGGTACGCCCAGCACGGGCACGGGGGTTTTTGCCGCCAGCATGCCGGGCAGATGCGCCGCGCCGCCCGCTCCGGCGATGATGGCTTTCAGTCCGCGCGTTTTTGCGGTTTCGGCGTACTCGAACAAGAGGTCGGGTGTGCGGTGGGCGGAGACGACGCGCGCTTCAAAGGCTAGGTTGAAGTCCTTGAGAACGAGGGCGGCGGCCTGCATTGTCGGCCAATCGGAATCGGAACCCATGACGATGCCGATGAGCGGTGGCTGTGCGGCGGATGTCGTCATTGCCCGGCTTCCCGTTCCGCCGCTTCTATGGTGTTCGCCAGCAGCATGGTAATTGTCATTGGGCCGACGCCGCCGGGAACCGGCGTGATCAGGGAGGCGATATTTTTGACGGTCTCGAAATCCACGTCGCCGCAGAGTTTGCCGCCTTCTTCCGGCGGCAGACGGTTGATGCCCACGTCGATGACTACCGCGCCGGGTTTGACCATGTCGGCGGTGACGAAACGCGGCTTGCCCACTGCCGCGACCAGGATGTCGGCGCGGCGGGTGTGGGCGGCCAGATCCCGCGTCCGGGAATGGCATACCGTCACTGTCGCGCCTGCGTTGATCAGGAGCAGCGCCATCGGTTTGCCGACGATGTTTGAGCGACCGATGACGACGGCTTCTTTTCCGGCAAGGTCGATGCCTTTGGCCTCGAACATTTTCATGACGCCGTAAGGCGTGCAGGGGATGAAACGGGGTGTGCCCTGCGCCAGTGCGCCGACGTTTTCAGCGTGGAAGCCGTCGACGTCTTTTTCCGGGGCGATGGCTTCGAGTACGGCTTTTTCGTCGAAGTGGCGCGGCAGCGGCAGTTGCACGAGGATGCCGTGGATTTTCGGGTCGGCGTTCAGTTCGGCGAGCTTGGACAGCACCACGGCTTGCGCCATGTCTGCCGGGTAGACGATTTTTTGCGAGAAGATGCCCGCCGCTTCGCAGGCATTGACTTTGTTGCGCACATAGACTTGGGATGCCGGGTCTTCCCCGACCAGGATCACCGCAAGGCCGGGGCGCTGTCCCCGCGCCGCCAGCGCCGCTACGCGCGTTTTGAAAGTCGCGCGTAATTCTTCCGCCAAGGTTTTGCCATCAATCAAATATGTGCCCATTGCATGCTCCCGGAGAAAGCGGGGATTTTAACAGCCGTATCTATCAGGTAATCACGAAACGATCCGGGCATTTCAGCCCGACGCCGGTCACTTTGCCTTCGCCGTCTACGCTGCGCACAGTCAGCTCGAACAGTCCTATGCCCAGGCGGTCGCCGACGACGACTCTGCGTCCAATGCGCTTGCGCAGTAGTTCGCCGAGCGTCAGCGGTTTTTCTTCTTCCGCGAGCGTGAAGCCGTAGGCCGCCGCCAGTTCGCCCGAGGCGCAGGAAGGATCGACGGTGAATTCGCCGAAGAAACCGGCGTGGGCGCTCAGTTCGGTGTCGGTGCCGCCGCGCGCGAATAGTTTGGCGAGTTGTTCGGTGTGCGCCTCGCCCGCGACGAACCAGACCAGATCGCCCGAAGTGAGGCGGGTGTCGATGCGCAGGGGCCGCACCTCGCCGCCGCGCACCAGCGACACGCAGCGCACGGCCAGCCCGCCGCATTCGGCGGCGACGTCGTCGGGGTGGCGGTTTTCGGCGGCGGAGCCGTTTTCGACGCGGAATTCGAGCAGATCGAGCGTGGCGCGGTTGTCGACCCAGACTTCGCGCCGGTCGATGGGTTCGTCCCGCGGCGGCACCGAGACTTTCAGCCAGTGCGCCGCCATCGGTACGGTAGCGCCCTGCACGATGAGCGAGAGCAGCACGACTACGAAGGTGATGTTGAAAAGCAGGATTGATTCAGGTACGCCATTGACCACCGGGACGATAGCCAGCACGATGGGCACGGCGCCGCGCAGCCCAACCCATGACATGTAGGCGACTTCGCGTCCGGGAAAGCGGAAGGGCAGAAGCCCCGTCATGACGGCAAATGGGCGGGCGACCAGCATCAGGAATACCGCCATCGCTATGGCGCCGGATGCGTGATCCAGCAGTTGCATGGGTTTTACCAGCAAGCCGAGTACGAGGAACATGCAGGCTTGCGCGAGCCAAGCCAGACCATCCATGACCCGCAGCACATGTTCTGTGGCGTGGCAGCGCCGGTTGCCGGCGATCACTCCCGCGACGTAGACGGCGAGAAAGCCGCTGCCTCCCAGCAGATTGGTGGCGGCGAAGATCATCAGCCCGCCGGAGACGATGAGCAGCGCATAAAGCCCTTCGGCCAGTTGCAGGCGCAGGAGCAGGCGCGCCAGCACGATGCCGCCCAGAAAGCCGAATCCGCCGCCGAGCACCATTTGCGAGGCCAGCATGCGTGCGAAACCGAGCCATCCGGCCTGTGAGCCATTGGTCAGCATGTCGACCAGCACGGTCACAAGAAGTATGGCCATGGGATCGTTGGCGCCGGATTCGATTTCGAGCGTCGACTGCACCCGCTCGTTGAGCCGCACGCCGCCGTTGCGCAGCAGGGTGAACACCGCCGCCGCGTCGGTGGAGCCGACGATGGCGGCAAGCAGCATGCCCATGCGCCAATCCACATCGAAAAGCCAGATCACGAAGATGCCCAGCACCGCCGTGGTGCCGATTACGCCCCAGGTTGCCAGCACCGCCGCCGGCCACAGAGCCACCCGCAGGCTGGACATGCGCGTGCGCAGGCCGCCGTCGAGCAGGATTACCGCCAGCGCCAGGCTGCTGACCAGCGATGCGGTGTTGAAATCGTCGAACCTGACTCCGCCCGGCCCGTCTTCTCCGGCGATCATCCCTACCGTCAGGAACAGCAGCAGCAAGGGCATGCCAAGCCGGGCCGACAAGGTGCTCGCCACCACGCTGATGAAAAGCAGCAGCCCCGCCCCCAGGAAAAATGCGTTGCCTCCGTCCATCAGCGCCCCGCCTCGTCCGCTTCGGCGGATACGATTTGCCGAACCAGGCTGGCGAGCGAGGATGCGCCCATTTTTTCCATGACCCGCGCGCGGTGGACTTCCACGGTCTTGATGCTTATGCCCAGTATGTCGGCGATTTGCTTGTTGAGTTTGCCCGCGATGATGAGATCGAGCACTTCGTGCTCGCGCACGGTGAGTTGCGCCAGCCGCCGCGCGGTATCGGCCTCGCCGCGGCGGCGAATGCGCGCCTCGCGCTCGTGCGTCAGGCAATCATCGATGAGTCGGAGCATGTTTTCGGCGGCAAAAGGCTTTTCGATGAAGTCCGCCGCGCCTTTTTTGAGCGCCTCCACTGCCATCGGCACGTCGCCATGGCCGGTTATGAAAATCACCGGCAGCGCCGAACGGCGGCGGCAAAGCTCCTCGAACAATTCCAGGCCGCTCATGCCCGGCATGCGCACATCCAGCACGAGGCAACCCGCCAGGGTTTCGTTCCAGGCCGCGAGAAAATCTTCGGCGCGGGAAAAAGCGCCGACCTTGTACTTGTGCGATTCCAGCAGCCAGACCAGGGAATCGCGTTGTGCCTCGTCGTCGTCGACGACGAAAACCTGTTGTTCGATCTGCGTCTCACTCACGGGCAGCGTCCTCCACGGGCAGGGTGAAAGCAAATATGGTACCGCCTTCCGGATTGGATTCGACGGCGAGGCGTCCGTCGTGGAA
>JAIRWW010000103.1 GCA_031268685.1 Azoarcus sp. | reverse complement strand
TCAACGACTTCATCATCTGCCTGGGCTACAAGGGCTACATCATCAAGGAATATTTCGCCAATTATTTCCTGCACACATCCGATGTCACCTTCGACCTTTCCCGCAACGACATGGAAGTGCATGCGCGCCACGCCGAGCGCTGGAAAGTCACGCTTGTGGATACCGGCACAGACACCCAGACCGGCGGACGCCTGCGGCGCATCCGAGGCTATCTCCAGCCCGGCGAAGCCTTCTGCCTCACCTACGGCGATGGCGTGGGCGACATCGACATCGGCGCAAGCATCCGCTTCCACCAGCAACAGGGGCGCATGGCGACCATCACCGCCGCCATGCCACCCGGCCGTTTCGGCGCCTTGCAGCTCGAAGGCGAAACGGCGACCGGCTTCGACGAAAAACCGGCGGACAGCGAAAACTTCATCAACGCAGGCTTCTTCGTCCTCTCGCCCGCAGTCATCGACCTGATCGAAAACGACCAGACCTCCTGGGAGGGCGCGCCCCTGAAAACCCTGGCCGCGCGTCGCCAACTTGCCGTCTGGCGGCATCACGGCTTCTGGCAACCAATGGATACCCTGCGCGACAAAAACCACCTGGAATATCTCTGGCAATCCGGGCAAGCCCCCTGGAAAACCTGGCAATGAGCGCGAACTTCTGGCGGGGGAAGCGCGTTCTCCTCACCGGGCACACCGGCTTCAAAGGCGGCTGGCTCTCGCTCATGCTCTCCCGCCTGGGAGCGGAAGTCACCGGCTTCGCCCTGCCGCCGCCGACCGACCCATCGCTTTTCGCGCTGGCCCGGCCCGACTGGGAAATGCGCTCGATCATCGCCGATCTGCGCGATGCCGACGCCACCGACCGGGCCATGCGGGAAGCGCGGCCCGAAATCGTACTGCATCTGGCCGCACAGTCGCTGGTGCGCCAATCCTATGCCGACCCGGCGCAGACCTACGCCGTCAACGTCATGGGCCTGGTCAACCTGCTGGAAGCCGCGCGGCGCGACGCTTCGATACGGGCAATCCTCATCGTCACCAGCGACAAATGCTATGAAAACCAGAATTGGCCATGGGGCTACCGGGAAAACGACCCTCTTGGCGGCCACGACCCCTACAGCAGCAGCAAAGCCTGCGCCGAACTAGTCGCGGCGGCCTACCGCGCATCCTTCTTCAACGCGCAGGCATCTCAAACCTTCCTCGCCACCGCGCGCGCCGGCAACGTCATCGGCGGCGGCGACTGGGCAAAAGACCGGCTGATCCCGGACATCCTGCGCGCCATCACCGCCGGAGAACCCGTGCGCCTGCGCAAACCCGAAGCCATCCGCCCTTGGCAGCACGTCCTGGACCCCCTGAATGGCTATCTTCTCCTGGCGGAAAAACTCTATCGGGAAGGCGGCGACCATACCGCCGCCTGGAATTTCGGCCCGGCGGACGAAGAAACAAAACCCGTGAAATGGCTCGCGGAGCGGCTATTGCAACACTGGAAGCCACAAGAAATCCGCCTGGAAATCGACGCGCGCGCCCATCCCCACGAAGCGCATCACCTGAAACTGGACGCCTCCAGAGCGCGCGCCCAACTCGGCTGGCGGCCCTGCTGGAAGCTGGAAACCGCGCTAGCGCAAACCGCCGCCTGGTACCGGGCATGGCAGAAAGGCGAAAACATGCGCGACGTCACCCTCCGGCAAATCGCCGCCTTTGCGGAAGACGCCCACCCATGACATCGCACCATTCCACCCGGCTGCGCGCCCGCATACTGCAACTCGTCCGCGACTACGCAGAAAACCTCGCCGATACGCCAAGCTTTGCGCCGGGCGAAACCCCCGTCCCCCCGTCCGGCAAAGTCCTGGGCGCGCAGGAACTGGAATACGCAGTAGATGCCGTACTGGACGGCTGGCTCACCACAGGGCGCTTCAATGCCGCCTTCGAGAGCAAGCTGGCCCGCTTCCTGGGCACAGGTCTCGCGCTCAGTTGCAATTCCGGCTCCTCGGCCAACCTGCTGGCCGTCTCCGCCCTGTGCTCGCCGCTTCTGCAAGAGCGCGCCCTGAAACCGGGCGACGAAGTCATCACCGCCGCCGCCGCATTCCCGACCACGGTCAACCCCATCCTGCAAAACCGCCTGATTCCCGTATTCATCGACTCCGAACCGCCGGGCTACAACCCCTTGCCCGAAACAATCGAAGCCGCCATCACCCCCAAAACCCGCGCCATCGTACTGGCGCACACACTGGGCAACCCTTTCGCGGCAGAAGAAATCCGCGCCATCGCGAACAAGCGCTCCCTCTGGCTGATCGAAGACTGCTGCGATGCCCTGGGTTCCACCTATCGCGGCAAAAAAACGGGCACATTCGGCCACATCGCCACATTTTCCTTCTACCCGGCGCACCACATCACCATGGGCGAAGGCGGCGCGGTCTTCACAAACGATCCCCTGCTGAAACGCGCCGCCGAATCCCTGCGCGACTGGGGGCGCGACTGCCGCTGCGAGCCGGGGCGGGACAACAGCTGCGGCCAGCGCTTTCAGCAGCAATGGGAAAACCTCCCCATGGGCTACGACCACAAATACGTCTACTCCCACACCGGCTACAACCTCAAGATCACCGACATACAAGCCGCCTTAGGGCTGGCGCAACTCGAACGGCTGGACAGCTTCATCGCGGCGCGGAAAAAAAACTTCACCATCCTTTCGCGCGCCCTCGCCGGCACGGAAGACTTCCTGCTGCTGCCGCAAGCCACGCCGGAAAGCGACCCCGCCTGGTTCGGCTTTCCGCTCACACTAAAACCCGGAACCACAGCGCGGCGCATCGACCTCATCCGCCACCTCGACCAGCACAAAATTGGCGTGCGCCTTCTCTTTGCTGGCAACATCACCCGCCAACCCTATATGCAAGGCCGCGAACACCGTATCTCCGGCACGCTTTCGGGCGCGGATCGCATCATGAACGACAGCCTCTGGATCGGCATCTATCCGGGGCTGAGCAAAGAAATGCTGGATTACTCGGCGCACTGCCTGCGCGAATTCTTCAAATCGGCAATCTGATCCCGCCAGAACCGGACAATGGCCGAACACCCCATACCCCTCGCCCCGCTTCCCGCCGCCGATCTCGAACACATCCTGCGGCATACGCAGCAACTATGGCCCGCCCTCGACGGCGCGCGCCTTTTCATCACCGGCGGCACCGGCTTCTTCGGCATCTGGCTGCTGGAAACCCTGGCACATGCAGTCGCGCGCACCGGCTGCGATCTCAAAGCCACGATCCTGACCCGCGATCGCGGCGCATTTGCCCTGAAAGCGCCGCATCTGGCCGCCAAGCCAATATTCGGCTGGCTGGAAGGCGACGTGCGGACATTCAGCTTTCCGCCCGGCGAATTCAGCCACATCATTCATGCCGCAGCAACATCTTCGCGCCCCATCCCCGCCCCGGAAATGCTGGACACCCTGAGCGGCGGCGCCCGGCGCGTACTGCAATTCGCCGCCCAATCGCAATGCAAGCGCCTGCTGCTGGTGAGTTCCGGCGCGGTCTATGGCATACAAGCGCCGGAATTGCCGCGGATTCCAGAAACCCACCCGCATGCGCCCTGCCCGCCCGGCCCGGCTTCTGCCTACGGAGAAGGCAAACGCATAGCGGAACAACTTTGCAACATCGCCACACAGCAAGGCATCCCCTGCGCCATCGCCCGCTGCTTCGCCTTCATCGGCCCGCAACTGCCCTCCGACGCGCACTTCGCGGCGGGAAACTTCCTGCGCGACGCAGCCAACGGCGGCCCCATCCGCGTCAACAGCGACGGGCGCGCGATGCGCTCCTGGCTGCACATGGCCGATCTCATCGTCTGGCTATTGAGCATCCTGCTCAACGGAAAACCCGCCCGCCCCTACAACGTCGGCTCCGGCGAAATGCTTTCGATTGCCGGGCTTGCCTCGCGCATCAAGGAAATATCGGGAATTGCTCACCCCATCCTTGTGCGCGATCCGCCCCGCCCCGCCCCGCCGCCGCGCTATGTCCCCGACATTCGCCGGGCGCGGGAAGAACTAGATCTGAAAGTTGAAATCGAAATCGACGAAGCCATTGCACGAACCATGGCATGGATAAAAGGCATATCGCAAAATGCATACTGCGCATACTGAAAAAACAGCCTTGCGCCCCTGCCCGGTCTGCGGCAAAAACCAGGCGGAAATTCTCACCACCATGCGCTATGCCGTACTGGAGAGATCTCCCCTGCCTGCCGCCAGCGACATCGTCTGCTGCCTCGCCTGCGGCATGGTATATGCCGACACGCCGGGAACACAGGCGGACTACGACCGTCATTACGCGGGCTTCGCCGCTTACGAACAGACGAACGGCATAGGCAGCGGCACCGATGAAAACGATGCGCGCCGCATCGAAGAAAGCGCCGACTGGCTAGCGGCGCGCATCGGCGCGAAAAATGCCCGGATTATCGACATAGGTTGCGCACAAGGCGGGCTGCTGAAAGCACTTTCGCGGCGTGGTTTTTCATCGCTTGCCGGCATCGACCCATCGGCCCGCTGCGTCGAACGTCTCAAGGCAGCGGAGATTCCAGCCTGGCAAGGATATCTGGGCCATTTGCCCGCCGAGTGCGGAAAGGGCGATCTCGTCGTCATTTCACATGTCCTTGAACATGTCGTCGATGTGGCGGGAACGCTTTCCGCTCTGCACAAGCTGCTGACACCCGAAGGCAAAGTCTATATCGAAGTCCCGGATGCGGCCGGCTACCACAACATGGCGGGCACGCTGCCCTTCCAGTTCATCCATCAGGAACACATCAACCATTTCGACCTTCCCCATCTTGCGATGCTCTGCACACTGCACGGGTTCGGCGTATCCGAAATTGTTCGCAAAAGTATCGGCGATAGGCATGACATTGATCTGGATGGAGGCAGGGGAGGGGATTTCGCGCTGGGCATTCTCCTGATCCAGGATAAGCAAAACAAGCTTTCCGCCCCGTCCACTTGCAGGGAAGACAGGGCAGGGCTGAAAAGGCACATCGCCACCTACATTCTCGAATCGCAGCGCCTGCTGGCCGCACAGGCGGCATCATCGTTGTCCATAGAAATAAAAAATCGCCCCATAGCGCTCTGGGGCGCAGGCATGCAAACGCAGCGGATATTGGCCACTCCAGGCTGGAAAGAAACAAACATCGTGGCCATCGTCGACCGCGATCCGAACAAACAGGGCAAATCCCTGGCGGGCTGCATCATAGAGCCGCCCGAAAAGGGCTTGCGCCATCTTCCAGACAATACCCTGGTCATCATTTCCGCGCACCACTACGCTGAGGAAATCAAAAGCGAACTGGCTATGCTCGATGCGGATTTATTCGCCATTATCCTAAAAGATAATCCCCATGGCATCCCCCCCCCACTAAAGACATATAGATACCATGGAAATCCGCGTCGCCGAATTCATCGCCCGCCATCTCGTCCGCCACGGCGTGCGCCATATCTTCCTCATGACGGGCGGCGGCGCGATGTTCCTGAACGACGCGCTCGGCCACCAAACCGGGCTGGAAATCATCTGTAATCACCATGAACAAGCTTCGGCCATGGCGGCGGAAGCCTATGCGCGCATTGCCGGTTCGGCCGGCGTCATCAACGTCACCACCGGCCCCGGCGGCATCAACGCGCTGAACGGCGTTTTCGGTGCATGGACGGATTCCATCCCCATGCTCATCCTGTCCGGGCAGGTAAAGCGGGAAACCTCCCTGCGCCACACGGGCCTGCGCCTGCGGCAACTCGGCGACCAGGAAGTCGACATCCTGGCGCTGGCGCAACCCATCTGCAAATACACAGCCTTTATCGGCCAGGCAGAACAAATCCGTCTCGAACTGGAAAAAGCGCTCTACCTCGCAAGCCATGGACGGCCCGGCCCCTGCTGGCTGGACATCCCCGTCGACGTCCAGGCGGCAATGGTCGACCCCGAAGCGCTCGCCGGTTTCATCCCGCAAGAGATACCGCCCTCTTCCGCCCTGGTCTCAGCCCTGTGCCGGGAAGTCCTGGCCTGCCTCGCTCGCGCCAAACGTCCCGTCGTCATGGCGGGCAGCGGCATCCGCGCGGCAAACGCCCTGGACATATTCGAGCCGCTCATCCGCAAACTGGGCATTCCCGTCGTCACCGCCTGGGCGCACGACCTGATCGCCAGCGACGACCCCATCTTCTGCGGCCGCCCCGGAACCATCGGCAGCCGCGCCGGAAACTTCACGGTGCAAAACGCCGATTACCTGCTGATTCTCGGCAGCCGCCTGAACATTCGCCAGACCGGCTATGACTGGGCCTCATTTGCCAAAAACGCTTACAAAATCCAGGTCGACATCGACGCGGCGGAACTGGAAAAGCCCTTCGTCCGCGCCGACCTGCCCATTTGCTGCGACCTGCGCGTTTTCCTGCAAACCCTGGATGGACTCATACCCGCCGCACACAGCCCCAAAGCAGAACACATCGACTGGCTCGACTGGTGCCGCGAACGGCAAACCCGCTACCCCGCCGTCTTGCCGCGCCATCGAAAAGGCAGCGGCAAAATCAACCCCTATCATTTCGTAGAAACCCTTTTCGACGCGCTCGAAGCAGACGACATCGTTGCCTGTGCCAATGCCGCCGCCTGCATCGTCCCTTTCCAGGCTGGAAAGATCAAACGCGGCATGCGCCTGTTTTCCAATTCCGGCGCAGCCTCCATGGGCTACGACCTGCCCGCGGCCATCGGAGCCTATTACGGCGCACTGGCTGCGCGGGGCAGCCAGCGCCGCATCATCTGTCTGGCGGGCGACGGCAGCATCATGCTGAATCTGCAAGAACTGCAAACCATTGCCCATCACCGCCTGCCAATCAAAATTTTCATCTTCAACAACCGGGGCTATCTCTCCATTCGCGGCACACAAAAGAATTTCTTTGGCCGCCTGACGGGAGAAGGACCGGATTCCGGCGTCTCGTTTCCCGATTTCATTGCCCTGGGCACAGCATTCGGCATCGCCTCCCACAAACTCGAAGGCGAAAAATTCACGGAAAGCCTTACAGAATTACTTGCCGCCGACGGCCCCGCATTGATAGAAATACTGCTTGACGAAACACAGGCATTCGAGCCGCGCATGCACTCCCGGCAACTGCCGGACGGACGCATCGTTTCTCCGGCCCTGGAAGACATGTTTCCATTTCTGGCAACAGAAGAACTGGCGCAAAACATGCTGCCTCCTGCAATTCCATAAAAGAGGCCCGCAGACATGGATACCCGGCACATTTTTGAAGACCTCTTCGTTCTGGAACTTGCCAACAATCATTGGGGCCGCCTGGAACGCGGACTGAAAATCGTCGCGGATTTCTCGCGCATCGTGCGCGCCCACGGCGTCAAGGCCGCCATAAAGCTGCAATTCCGGGACGTAGATAGCTTCATTCACAAAGACTGGCGGCAAAACCAGGAAATCCGCTACATCAAAAAAACGAGAGAAACCCGCCTCTCCCGTGAAGATTGCGCCGCGCTTGTCGAAGCCATCCGCCTCGGCGGATGCATTCCAATGGCCACGCCCTTCGACGAAGCCTCCGTCGACCAATGCCTGGAACTGGATATCGACATCATCAAAATCGCCAGTTCCGACATAAGCGACCGGACGCTGACCGAAAAAATCGCCGCCACGCGCCGCCCGGCCATCGTCTCCACCGGCGGCGCATCGCTTCAGAGCATCGACGATCTGGCCGCGCTTTTCGACCGCCACAGCATTCCGCTGGCCATCAACCACTGCGTTTCCCTCTACCCCACCGAAGACCACGAACTGGAATTGAACCAGATCGACTTTCTGAAAAACCGCTACCCCGGCCACGTCATCGGCTTCTCCACTCACGAACACCGCGACTGGCACACATCCATCGCCATCGCCTACGCCAAGGGCGCGCGCACCTTCGAGCGGCACATCGACATCGAAGCCGACGGCATCGCCGTTTCCCCATATTGCTCCCTGCCGCAGCAGATCGACGAATGGTTTATTGCGTACAAAAAAGCTGCCTCCATGTGCGGCGCGGCGGGCACAAAAAGGCGTATTCCGCCGGAACGGGAAACCAATTATCTAAACACCCTGGTACGCGGCGTATATGCCAGGAAAAAACTCGCCAAGGGGCAAACACTGAACGATGGCGACAACATCTATTTCGCCATTCCCCTGCAAAAAGGGCAAATCTCCTGCCGCGAGCTGATGAATGGCGAAATACTGCTGCGGAATGTCGAAGCCGGGCAGCCCATCATGATCGACGATATAGACAGCTCCTATTCCGCAAATCCGGCATTGAAAACCCATCTTCGTCAACGAGGAATATAAGGAAATGATGAACGATATCGTTCGGAATGAAGCGGCTGAAGCCCATGATTCTGTGGAGAATACCCTTAAGGAAACACCGGACGATTCCCACCCGTTCGGGCTGAGCCTGTCGAAGCCCTCAATTCCACGGGCAATGCCCTTCGACAAGCTCAGGGCGAACGGAACTGCGCGGAGTTTTTCTGGTCAAGCTCAGGGCGAGCAGCATTGTCTTGGACAAGCCCAAGGCGAACAGCATTGTTCGGAACTTTCCAGAAATGTGCTCGCCACAATTGGCGGTTTTCCGCACATTATCTTGCGTGGCGCGGGAAATGCAGGGCAACAAATGCTGGATTATTTACTGGCGGAAGGCATGCCGAAAGAGAAATTCTGCTTTTGGGACAGGCGGGCGGAGTACGTCCGGGAAATTTCCGGCATTCCGGTATTGCCGCCATTTTCCGGGAATTTTCCTTCCCAGGACACCATAATCCTGCACTGCATTTCGGCCCCATCCCTGCCCTACAGTGCCGAGCATTATACAAAGCACGGCTATACGGCGCATATGGATGGCTTCGCATTGCTGTGTCCCTATCAGATCGGAACCGGCCAACAGTTGATGGCCTGCCACCCCGGCTCATACTGCGCGCTAATTCAATGCCCAAGACATATAGAAGGCAGGATTCGCTACACCCCACATATCCCCAATACGGGAAGATCGGCAGAAATCTTACTGGCCGACAGGTTGTTTTTCAGTATTAACACGAAGTGCACACTAAAATGCCGCCATTGCATACATTACATTAATAACTTTCCCCCAGAAAAAAGTATTAACTTCCCGCTTGCCCGCATCTTGGATGACATAAATATCGTCTGTGCAGCGTATGATTTTATTCGCATCTTAGCACTGGAAGGCGGCGAACCTTTTTTACATCCGCATTTTGCACGCATTATCGCGCATTCGCTGTCGCAATCCAATGTTGGAATGATACAAATTTACAGTAGTGGCATTTGCCGTATTTCCGAAAAGACGATGACTGTCTTGCAAAACGCTCGTATACATTTACGTATTCCTTTCTATATTGGCATACTTGATGAAAAGCTAAAAACTATTCGAGACAAAAACTTGTGTAAACTCAAATTGCATGGTGTCTCATACTCGCTCTACCAAACACAATGGAATCTCGCACCTACTCTAATAAAGCAAAACCGTTCCATTGCAGTGCTGCAAAATATAAAACAACATTGCAGTACCTTCCATGAATGTCGAACCATCAGCAACGGCATATACTATCCATGCCGTCATGCAGTCAATATCGCTTTGCACAACATTGCCGACTATACTCATGACAAAATATTTCTAAACTCCGATCTGTCGCAAGGAGCGTTGCGCGAACAGATCATTACACTCATCGGGCACCATTATTACCAAAGCTGCGACCATTGTGATCTCAAGAAGGAGGATGTCGTGCCAGGCGAACAAGGCGTAGACGCGCGTTATGCGCATATCGGAAAAATTAACTTCATTAATGAAACCCCGAGCAATTCTATTCATCCAGAGACTGTCTTTCGACAGTCTCTGCGGAATCAGGAAGAATGAACAAATTCAGCCCAAACAGACCAGATTTGTTCAGGATTTCACTAACAAGGGAGAAGCAGAATAATGAATGCTATGGATAAATTCGCCGCACACCTACAAGATTGCGCGCCACAGCCTGGATGGACGCCCGGGCCGCATCCCATCTTGATTTACGGTGCGGGAAATTC
>JAIRWW010000071.1 GCA_031268685.1 Azoarcus sp. | reverse complement strand
GCCATGAACACTTCGCCTGTCGTACAAAGCCTGCTCGAAACCGACCTCTACAAATTCACCATGTGGCAGGCGCTTTTACACGGCCATCCCGGTATCGAAGCCGAATACGCATTCGTCTGCCGCAATACGCCCGATTTCCCGCTTGCCGAATTGAAAGAAGATGTCGAAACGGAACTCGACCGGCTTTGTTCCATGAGCTTTCTTCCCGAAGAACTCAACTACCTGCGCAGCCTGCGTTTTCTCAAAAGCGATTTCATCGACTTCCTGTCCATCTTTCGCTTCCAGCGCCGTTTCATCACCGTCGAAACGGCAGGAGAAACACTGAAAATCACGGCGAAGGGCCCCATCGTCCATGTCATGGGCTTCGAGATTTTCGTACTCTATATCGTCAACGAACTCTACTACCGCCGCCTCGGCGACATGGAAGCGACACTTGTTGAAGCGCGCCGTCGCCTGGCGGCGAAAATCGCCCTCATCGCCGAAGACGACGAACTGCGCGGCTCAACGCCGCTTTCCGGCTTCGTATTCAGCGATTTTGGCGTGCGCCGCCGCTACTCCGGCCCATGGCACGAAGAAGCGCTCGCCACCATCATCGAAAAACTGCCGGACAACTTCAGCGGCACATCCGACGTCTACCTCGCCATGAAACTGGGCGTCACCCCCATCGGCACCATGGCGCATGAGTATCTGCAAGCCCACCAGGCTGTGGGCGTGCGGCTGCGGGATTTCCAAAAAGCGGCTCTCGAAGGATGGGTACAAGAATACCGTGGCGACCTGGGCATCGCCCTCACCGACACCGTAGGCATGGACGCCTTTCTGCGCGATTTCGACCTTTATTTCGCCAAACTTTTCGACGGCCTGCGCCACGACTCCGGCAACCCGCTGGAATGGGGCGAAAAAGCCATCGCCCACTATCGGAAGCTGCGCATCGCCCCGCGCACCAAGCAACTCATCTTCTCGGACGGTCTCGACATTCCCAAGGCCATCGGTCTCTACCGCCACTTCAAGGGCCGCATCCGCACCGCCTATGGCATCGGCACAAACATCACCAACGACACCCCGAAAAAAGCCCTCAACATCGTGATGAAACTCACATCCTGCAACGGCCAGCCCGTCGCCAAGCTTTCAGACTCTCCGGGAAAAACGCTGTGCGACGATGAAACTTTCCTCGGATATTTGCGACAAGTATTCCAACATCCGGAGATAAAGTGAGACGCGCATTTGTTGGCGTATTGCTGTATTGCGCAGTCTGCAAGAACGCATTCACTGAACGGAAGTCACATGTGCTGTGAGCGCGCCACAGCACAGGCATCCGAATAAACATGTTTTTCAACTTCCCCGAAAAAGACGAATCCCATGCTCAACATCTCCCTTGCCCAACTCAACCTCACCATTGGCGACCTTGCCGGCAACATCGCCCGGATGACCGCCGCCGCCCAGAAAGCCGCCGCGGCGGGCGCGCAGGTCGTCGTCTTTTCAGAGCTTGCCCTTACCGGCTATCCGCCCGACGACCTGCTCGATGAACCGGATTTTCTCATCCGCATCGACGTAGCACTGGCCGGCCTTCTCGACGCAAGCCGCCTCACGCCCGACCTCCACTGGATCGTGGGCGCGCCCACCCGCAGGCAAGGGCCAGGCAAAGCGCTAGAAAACAGCCTGCTGGCCATCAACAATGGAAAAGTCGTCCTCTCCTACGCCAAGCAACTCTTGCCGACATACAGCGTCTTCGACGAACGGCGATATTTCGAGCCGGGGCCGGAAGCTACGCCAATACTAAAAATAGGCGGCATGAAAATCGGCTTTCTCATCTGCGAAGACGCATGGAACGACACATGCGAGCACTACCCCATCAACCCGCTTGCCCAACTCGCCGCGGCCCAGCCCGATCTCGTCGTCACGATCAACGCCAGCCCTTCCAGCGTCGGCAAGCGCAAAGTACGCCATGCCATCTTTGCCGCCGCGAGCAATCGCCACAAATTGCCGATGGTCTACGTCAACCAGATCGGCGGACATGACCAACTGATTTTCGACGGCGCATCATTCGCCGTCGTACCGCATGCCGGAGTCGTGTTTGAAGCTTCGCGCTTCACAGAAGAAGTCGCCACACTGCAATTCCGGAGAGGCAAATTCTCCTGCGTCGAAGGCAAGACGCTCGCCACGCCCGTCCCCCCCGTCGGCCTGCCCGTCATGGCCTTCTATCGCCGCCAGATCGTACTCGGCCTCTCCGACTATGCCCGGCGCTGCGGCTTCGGGAAAGTCGTGGTCGGCTCCTCCGGCGGCATCGACAGCGCGCTCACGCTTGCGCTGGCCGCCGAAGCCCTCGGGCCAGAAAATGTCATAGCCATAACACTTCCTTCCCGCTTCTCCAGCGCGGGCAGCATCGATGACTCCATCTCACTGTGCCGGAACCTCGGCATCAAACTTTTCGAACACCCAATCCACGACATCGTCGCCAACTACGAACAAGGTTTCGAGGCAGCCTTCAGCGAACCGCTCAAAGGCGTAGCGCAAGAAAACCTGCAAGCCCGCGCGCGCGGCGTCATACTGATGGAATATTCCAACCATTTTGGCGCCCTGCTGCTCGCCACCGGCAACAAGAGCGAGATTTCAGTCGGCTACTGCACGCTATACGGCGACACCAATGGCGGCCTGGGGCCTATCGGCGATCTCTACAAAACAGAAGTCTTCGATCTCGCCCGCCACATGAACGAAACCAGCGGACACGAACTGATCCCCGAAGCCATCATCGAAAAACCGCCTTCAGCCGAGCTTTCGCCCGAACAGAAAGACACCGACAGCCTGCCGCCCTACCCGGTGCTGGACACGATCCTGAAATTCCTTATCGAAGGCGAACGCCTGAGCGTCGAAGAGCGCGACACAGTCAAGGCCGACTACGCGCGGCTGGCTGAAATAGAAGACGGCATTGCGCTGATCGCGCGCGTGCGGCAAATGATCTGGAAAAGCGAGTACAAGCGCCGTCAGGCCCCGCCGATCCTGCGGCTGCGAGAGCACGCATTCGGCAGCGGACGGCGGATGCCAATTGCTGCCAAGTACGAATAAAACAAGGGGGTAAGGACAAAGCGGGCAGGGCAGGGCCGGAGCATTGAGCGAACAGGCGGAGACGGGCATTTACATTGCACCCCCGGCCCGCGCGGCTTACACCCGCATACATCCGCCCCTCATGGAATTTGGGGTTTTCCCCTAACGGTCATTGATTGTCGGCGTGTTCGAGCCTGCGGGCGGATTGCCATCCACGCCTACATATATCCTTCTCGTAGGGGGCGATGGCAATCGTCCCGCCAAGCAGTTTGCCGAGCATTGTGTAAATACTTGAATCGAAGTTGCTCTAATGCAAGAGCGCCCGTACCTCATCCATCGACAGGCCGGTGAGCGCCACGACATCATTTAGTGGAACGTTTCTCGCTAGCATATTTCGCGCAATAGCAATGCTCGCCTCTCTTTGGCCTTCATATCGAAATTCTTCTCTACCATATTATCGAGCTTCTTCTAGACCATCTTCTCGACCTACATTCCTCCCTTCTTCT
>JAIRWW010000070.1 GCA_031268685.1 Azoarcus sp. | reverse complement strand
CGGCATCAAGATGGAGTTCTTCCTGAAAAGATGACGTCCAGGGGTCAGATGGCAGGGATCGGAAAAAGCATGGAGATTCCACTTTCCAATCCTTGGGGCTTGATTGAAAACACTTTCTGGTTGAAAACCTCCCCTCCAGAGGGATGATCAGGTACGGGAGGGGCATCCCTCTTTCCATGCTCTGTTGTCGCCTGTTGGCGGGGGTAAATTGAAACATTGAAATCTTGGTGAAAGATTCCTCCTATTTAATAGCGTGACCCGGTCTTTTGGGGCCGGGCTGGGCTGGAGATCTGCCGATTCGCTGTCTTTCCGGTGGGCGTTCCAGTCACAAGGGCCTGGCTGCAACGGCGCGATGATGTCGCCAGTGGCTATTCGAGAACTAACGGAGGAAAAAATGAACGTATTCAAATTAGCGAAAATCGCCCTGCTGTCGACGGCGGTGTTTTCGACCGGGGCGTGTGCGCAGGAATGGGCGCCCGATTCGACAATCGAAATCGTCGCGCCAGCAGGGCCGGGCGGCGGCTGGGATCTGACGGCGCGCGCCATCCAGCGTGCGTTGACCGAAAACAAACTGGTCGGCAAAAACGTCATCGTCTCGAACAAGCCGGGCGGCGGGGGTTCGGTGGGCTGGACTTATCTGAAGGGCAAGGCAGGCAACGGCAACTTCCTGGCAGCCAACTCTTCACTGCTCCTGCTCAACAACCTGCTGGGCAGCAGCCCGTTGAGCTACAAGGATTTTACGCCGCTGGCCATGCTCACGACCGACTGGATCGGCATCGCGGTCAAGGCCGATTCCCCATATAAGACCGGAATCGAACTGCTCGAGGCGCTGAAACAGAATCCGGGCGCGCTGACCATCGGCGTCGGCCCCGCGCTCGGCAATAACGACCACCTCTCCTTCGTCCAGATCGCGCGCAAGTTCGGCGTCGACACGAGCAAACTGAAGTGGGTCGTCTACGAAGGCGCCGGCGGCGACATCATGATGAGCCTGCTCGGCGGACACATCGGCATCGCCACCATGTCGGCTCCTGAAATGCTGGCCCAGCACAAGGCCGGCAAGGTGCGCATCGTCGGTCTGACCGCCGACAAGCGCATGGAATTGCTGCCCGACGTGCCGACCTGGAAAGAACAGGGCGTCGACATCGTCTTCCCGCACTGGCGCGGCATCCAGCTTCCGCCTGGAATGACGCCAGCGCAGATCGCCTATTGGGACAAGGCCATGAGCGAAGTCGCAAAATCGGAAAGCTTCAGGAAAACGATCGAGAGCCTGAACGGGCAGGTGTACTACAAGAATGCCGCAGAGTTTACCCAGTTCCTGGAAGAGCAAACGGCGATCCTGGGCCCCTTGACCGTGGAACTCGGACTCGTGCAAAAAAAATAGCGTCGATCGTTCGACGTGGCGCTGGCCGGGTTCCCTCGCGGCCCCGGCCCCGTTCTTCGCGGCGCGGACGGGTTGTTCCCACCGGCACAATCCACCGAAGCCGCCATCGATATCTTGACTGAAAAGAGAGGGTTTATCGTGGCAATGACCAAAAACAAAGTAACCGGGCTGGGAGCGCTGGTCGTCGGGGTGGCGTATTTCCTTGCCACCCTGAATTTGAAAGTGGCGGCGGTGTCCGATCCCATCGGCCCCCGGTTTTTCCCGTTCATCCTGGGCGGCTGCATGATTTTCGTCGGCTTGCTGCTGGTACTCAAAAAGGAGGAACTGACCGAGAAAAACCGCGCGGTCATCTTTTCCTTCCCCGCCGACAAGGGCTTGCTGATCAGGATCCTCCAGACCTGCGTCGCGGGATTCATTTTCGGGCTGATCCTCGACCCGGTCGGCTACCTGATTTCCTCGGTGCTGTTCATGACCACCATGATGTTCATCACCTATGGCCCCCGCCGGTACCTCCTCAACGTCACGGTCGGGTTCATCTTTGGCGTGAGCACTTACGTGGTGTTCTTTGAAGTGCTGCAGGTCAGCCTGCCGCGCGGCATTCTGGCTTTTTAGGAGGATCGGCATGGAAGCCATATTTTCAAATCTGCTTCTGGGATTCCAGAACGCGCTGACCCTGAATAACCTCATCTGGGTCACCATCGGCAGCTTCCTGGGCACCCTGTTCGGCATGTTGCCCGGGATTGGCCCGGCGACGGGCATCGCCATCCTGATTCCGCTGTCCTACGGGATGGATCCGACGACGGCGCTGATCACCATGTGCGCGATCTACTACGGCGCAATGTTCGGCGGCTCAATCGCGTCGATCATGATCAACACGCCAGGAGACGCCTCGGCGATCGTCACCTGCTGGGACGGCTACCGCATGGCGGCAAAAGGCTATGCCGGGAAGGCGCTGGCGACTTCGGCGATTTCCTCGTTCGTCGGCGGCATGATCGCTTGCGTGATGGTCGTCCTGCTGGCGCAGGCGGCTGCCAGCGTGGCGCTCAGTTTCGGCCCGGCTGAAATGTTCGCGCTGATCCTCTTCGCCATGACCGCAGTGATCACCCTGGCCGAGGGTAAGCTCCTGCGCGGCGCCGTGGCGCTGCTCATCGGCGTCATGATCTCGACCATCGGCATCGACGGACAGTCGGGCATCTTCCGTTTCACGATGGGACTCGAAGTGTTGCAGGATGGCATCGAATTCCTCGTGGCCATCATCGGCTGCTACGCCATCTCCGAGGTATTCAACGGCTATTCTGAACTGGACGTGGTGCATGAGATCGACGTCAAGAAGATCGGCCGGGTGATGATCACCAAGGAAGACTGGAAGAGAATCTGGTTGCCGATCGTGCGCAGCACGCCCATTGCCTTCTTCCTCGGTTGCCTGCCCGGCGTCGGCGGTTCGATGACCTCGTTGATCGCCTACACCACCGAGCGCCAGCTCGCGGACAACCCGGAAGAGTGGGGCCACGGCGACATCGTCGGCATCGCGGCGCCGGAAGCGGCGAACAATGCTTCCTCGACGGCCTCGATCATCCCGATGCTGGCCATCGGCATCCCCAGTTCGGGCACCACGGCGGTGATGCTCGGCGCGTTGATGATGCTCGGCGTGCAGCCCGGCCCAATGCTTTTCGAAATGCGTCCGGATGTCGCCTGGGGCGTCATCGCCTCAATGTTCATCGGCAACATCGTGCTGATCTTCATGAACATGCCGATGGTGCCGTACATCGCCAAGCTGCTGGCGCTACCGCAAAAGCTGCTGATTCCGATCATCGTCTGCTTAGCCTTCATGGGCACCTACATGATGAATTACAGCACCTTCGATTTTTACCTGCTGGTGCTGTTCGGCTGCCTGGGCTACGTGATGCAGAAGCTGGACATTCCCATCCCGCCGATGGTGCTCGCGCTGATCCTGGGCGATACGATGGAGAAAACGCTCCGCCAGGCGCTCGTTGCGACGGATGGCAGCCCGGTGGTCTTCCTCGACAAGCCCATCGCCCTGGCCTTCTTCGGGTTGGCGGTGTTGTCCATTGGCTATTCGCTGTATCAGAACAAGAAGGTGGCGCAAAGAATGAAAGCTGCCCAGGAAGAGAAGGCCGTCGGGTAATTTCCCTTCCAGATCGTCCACGACGATCTTCGACCGGAACCGCCATGCGTATCGCATGGCGGTTTTATTTCGGCTGACCACAAGGCTGTTTTAGTTTTCTCCGTGTACGCGCCGGCGGATCACCGCATCGATCTCGCTTCAAGCCGGGGATACAGCGGTGGAAAAGGCACGCACAAGCGGCTGCGGGTGCTTCCGGGCCTGTGCCAAGTCATAGTTTGCTTGCATGGCCAGCCAAGCGCGGGCAGTGCTGACGCCTGCACGTTCGAGCCTGATGGCCAGATCAGGGCTGACGGCCGCCTTGCCATTCAACACGCGGGAAAACGCCACGCGGGACATGCCAAGGCGCTCGGCTGCCTCGGTCACGGATAAGCCCAGCTCGGCTATCACATCCTCGCGCAACAGCTCGCCGGGGTGAGGGGGGTTCATCATCATCTTTGGGTGCTCCTCATTTATTAGGGGTAGTCCAAGTAATCGACCAGATCAACATCGGCGGCCTCTGTAAAACGGAAGATCACGCGCCAATTGCCGTTCACCGTGATTGACCAGCAGCCTTTGAGTTCGCCCTTCAGGGGGTGAAGCCGGAACGCCGGAAAGTTTAGGTCTTCCGGCCCTACGGCCACATCAAGCACGCCAAGAATGCGCCCTAGCTTGGCGGCATGGGTGGCCTGAATGCCCTTCGTCGTGCCGGTGCGGTAGAAGGTTTCAAGCCCTTTATGTCGGAATCCTGTAATCACGGGTTGATTGTGTCGTGTATCGTTGCGCGACGCAAGTAATTAACAAAACAATCTTGCATTTCAGGAATCCAGTCGTGGCATTTTGAGGACGGCTGGAGTTACGCGGAAAATTGCCAAGTACGCGCCGAACCCGAAGGTGGCTTTAACGGTTTTTGCTTTCCGCGCTCTCCAGCAACATCGCGTCGCCATAGCTGAAAAAGCGATAACGCGCCGCGATCGCGTGGCGGTAGGCGGCGCGGATGGCGGCGCAGCCGGCGAACGCGGAAACGAGCATCAGCAGCGTCGATTTCGGCAGGTGAAAATTGGTGACGAGGCGGTCGACGACGCGAAAGCGATAACCCGGCGTGATGAAAATGTCGGTCTCGGCGGCGCCCGCGCGCGGCACGCCGTCCTGCGCCGCGGCTTCCAGCGCACGCAAGCTGGTGGTACCGACGGCGATGACGCGGCTTTTACGCGCCCGCGCTTGGGCAAGGGCATCGACCGTTTCCTGTGGCAGGTTGAAGCGTTCCGAGTGCATACGATGTTCGGCCAGCCTGTGTACGCGCACTGGCTGGAAAGTGCCGGCGCCGACGTGCAGGGTCAGCCAGGCGAACTCCGCGCCGCGTGCTTGCAGCGCCGCCAGCAGCGTGTCGTCGAAATGTAGCCCGGCGGTTGGTGCGGCAACGGCGCCCGCGTTGCGCGCATACACCGTCTGGTAGCGCGCCTCGTCTTTATCCTGAGCGTCGCGCGTAATGTAGGGCGGCAATGGCAGGCGCCCGTGCGCTTCGGTGAGCGCATGGAGGTCGCCGTCGCCGACGAGTTCCAGGGCAAAAAATTCGCTGGACGCGCCGACACGCCCGGTAACGACGAGCATGAAGGCTTCCTCCACGACGATCCGGCCGCCGGCCCTGGGGGATTTGCTGGCGCGGATTTGCGCCACGGCATGGCGCGAATCGACGATACGCTCGATCATCACCTCGACCCGTCCGCCGCTCTCCTTTCTTCCGAACAGACGCGCCTTGATCACCCGCGTATCGTTGAAAACAAAGAGATCGCCCGCCTCGACCCATTGCGGCAAGTCGGTAAACCGGCCGTCGCGCAACACACCGCCGTCGACGTGCAGCAGTCGGCTGGCCGTGCGATCGGGCACCGGATGCTGGGCGATCAGCTCAGGCGGGAGGGGAAAATCGAAGTCGTCGACGGTAAGCATGTGGAAAAAGTCTGACAGGCTGTCTTGTCCGTGGCAAGCGAATCGGGGATAATCCCTTCCTTTCGCTTCACACGAACCTTTAGCCCCGATGGCGGAATCGGTAGACGCAGCGGACTCAAAATCCGCCGCCGCAAGGCGTGCCAGTTCGACTCTGGCTCGGGGCACCATTTCATAGTCCAAAGCAGTCCGAACAAGGCCGGCAAACCCAGCAACACCAAGGTTTCCGGCCTTTTTTTCGTCCGTGGCAGTCCGAAGCAATCCTATTGCATCCGGGAGTAAATAGGAGTATTTTTGGCAGTACTGAATCTACTCCATAAAAAATACTCCCATGACTCTGACTGATACCACAATCAGGAACGCCAAGCCAAGTACCAAACCCTTACGGATGTTCGATGGGGGCGGGTTGTATCTGGAAATCTCTCCCGCTGGAGGCAAGTTGTGGCGGATGAAGTATCGCTTCGATAACAAAGGCAAACTGCTGGCATTTGGCAAGTACCCCGCTGTCTCCCTCAAAGAAGCCCGCGAACGCCGTGACGAAGCCAAAAAGCTGCTGGCAAACGGCGCTGATCCGAGCGCGGTCAAGAAAGCACAGAAGTTCGCTAGGCAGGAACGCTCAGCCAATACCTTCGAGGCAGTGGCGGAAAAGTGGTTCGAGATGTGGGAAACAGGAGTTTCGGCCAGCACGGCGGAAGATCAGCGGGATAGATTGGTGAAGCATATCATACCGATACTTGGGCATCTTCCAATTGCCGACATAGATGCCCCGAAGGTATTGGCAGCTTTACGCTCACTGGAAGCACGAGGTACGGGTGATACGCTTAGGAAGTGCAAATCGGCTATCAGTCAGATCATGCGTTTCGCGGTGCAACATGGCTTAGCGCAAAATGACCCCGTTCCAAACCTAAGAGGCGCATTCAAGACGCGACCGATAAAGCACATGCCAGCGATCCTTGACCCGATGAAGTTTGGGCAACTCCTGCGGGACATCGACGGATACCAGGGTTCTCTGTCTGTTGTAGCCGCGTTGAAGCTCCTGCCTTTGGTGTTCTGTCGTCCTGGCGAATTGCGGGCGATGCAGTGGAAGGATGTTGATTTACTCAAAGCGGAATGGAAGTACATCGTCAGCAAAACCAAGACAGAGCATCTTGTCCCGTTTTCACGGCAGGCTGTGGCGATTCTGGAAAATCTGTACCCGATAACCGGACACGATAAAACCGGACTGGTGTTTCCGGGACAGCGGCCGGGGCGAATGCTTTCCGATGCTGCCATCAATCGCGCCCTGCAAATGCTGGAGTACAACACAAAGACCGATGTCACCTCGCACGGTTTTCGAGCAACGGCTCGCACTTTATTATCGGAAACCTTGGGGTTTGATCCGTTGGTCATCGAACACCAGCTTGGGCATCGAGTACCGGATGCTTTGGGAACTGCTTACAATCGCACCAAATACTTGCCCCAAAGGAAAGCGATGATGCAAAACTGGGCGGACTATCTGGACAAGCTTAAAGCTGGAGCCGATGTAATTCCACTGCATACGGTGGCGTAGAGCCATGTGTTTTCGATAAACTACGTGGTTGTCTTATATGTTCAACGATTGCCAAGGATTATTTGTGTCTTGATTATCGGGATTCTTGCCGAAGAAATGTTGACTGGATTATCCTTGAGGTGCACATAACAATGTACTCAGAGATGAAACTCCATCAGGTTAAGCTCCCGCGAGGTAACTCCATCCTCCTGTTTATCTTTACCCGAGCCATCGCCGAAGCTAGATGTCCAATAAAAAATCTAAAAGGTATTGAATGTATTACCGGATTGGTCGCATTGCCTGGCACGTTGCCTGGTATAACAGTATCAATGCCAATCCTGCTTAAAGATAGCGATAAAGCCAAAATAGAGGCACTGTTACCTCACCTACCTCGTTTGGAATATCCGATAGAACCATCAGTAGCCAAGAGTTTTCTTGAAGCATACAGGAAACATCAAAACAGACTAATTGGTTATGAACCGAAACTCATTACTTCTGAGTGGATTGAAAGACGAAAATCTGAGCAAAGTAAAATAATCGATGAACATAGAAAATCAATCCTTACGATGTGGGAGCTTGGAGAAATTGAATTGCTGGATGAAAATTACGTCCCGATGCGAAAACAGTGTATGGATATGTATATTGCTCGCCAAGACGCCATTGATTATTTAAAAAAATGCAGGCTTATTGTGGAAGAAGAATTTTCACAACCAAGCAATGCAGTTGACAATATTCCCTCGAAAGTTGGCGTTCCACAGGCGGAAGAGGACATCCAAATTAACGACACTGATAGAAAAATAATTCATAGAGAACTCTCTAAAAAAGGAGGCATTACCAAAGCACAACGAAACGTTCCGTTAAAGGAGTTTATTCAGAAATTATTTGTGGAGTTACGACCACCTGAGAAGGGATGGAAATCCAGAGCACAAGCAGTCAGCATAATAAAAACCGCTCTCGATAAAAATGAGGACGTGAAGAAAAGACTGAATTCCTGCCTTAATGAAGCTGCAAAAAAGGCGACTCTCAGCAAAGATGTAGATAAATTTTCCAAAAATGCCACAGAAAAAACGATCAACAAATGGCTTGCAGAAATGGAAAAAACAGGGAAAATACCTTTATTTTCCTCAAAAAATAGAAGACACCCCCCCTGCCGGTAAAGGGTAGACGTTTACCGGCACACGACCTATCTTCGCCCAACGGAATTCTGGATGATTTACGCCAGGCCGGAATTTCCCGGTGTATCCAGGGTTATATAAATGATGCCGTATCCGAGGGCGCTTCTGCGCAGGAAAGATGTCGAATTAAGAACAGGAATCAGTCGTTCGGCCCTATATGAGAAACTCAACCCGGCCAATCCAAGATATGACGCTGGTTTCCCCATCCCGGTTAGGACTGGCGCTATGTCGGTGCGTTGGATTGAGGGCGAGGTCGACGCGTGGATCGCCAGCCGCCCCCGTGCCCGTATTGTCGAAGGAAGGTGACAGAAATGGCTGCGCTTGATCTTTACCCCAGAGCCAATCTTTTACTGAAACGAAACTGCCTGCGGCGATGGAGTCGGTCAGGTCGCGGAAGAGACGCTCGACCAGATTGAGCCAGGAGGACGAGATCGGCGTGAAGTGCATGTGGAAACGCGGATGCTTGGCGAGCCAGTCCCGTACTGTGGAATGCTTATCTGTCCAATATGCTCTGGGACGAGTCATGAGACATTGTTCGACAGCCAGACGATGAAAGTTGCCTCTAACGAGCGGCACGTTAAGGTATATTTGTTGACGATCCACATAGCCATCAAGCAATGGTGACGAAATTTTCGACACTCCGTATCAATTGGTTCCGGTAACTTTTGGTTTTTAATATGATCAATCAAATCAATTACATCAGGGTAACGTATGCGTAAAAGAATAAAAAGTAAACAAACTGTTGTGCGTAAGACATTCAAGGCAAGTGGTGATGTGTCATACATCATTGACAAAGCACTCACCCAGTTAGACACCTTGGTCGACTTCATGAGAGAGGTGGTCTACGGTAACGAGTTACCTTTTCTCATCGACACTCGGAACAAACGCTTTAAAAGGTGTGGCTATCTTGGGGTGTTGACAACGACTATCCCGCCAGTAAGTGCATATGATGGTGACTTGGCATACTCTCCCGATTTGGCATTGCTCTTCAACTGTTTACGGAATCACCCTTTCCAAACGTGGGCAGGCAGGAATGATCGTGGTTACAGATATGCAATCGATGCCAACGATTTCGTAACCACACTGCGCCGAGAGGGGGAACGCATCAACGTCAAGCGAAAAATCAAGGACTGGCGAAGGAATGTTCAGAAAAATCAGAAGCGGTTGAACGATTATCTGGACTATCTTTTCGACCGTTACGCTCGTCTGATGGTTGTCAGGCTTGATCTCATCTATCATAAGGCCGCGTGGGATGAAGCCAAGGAGGAACAGGTGCTTATACGACGGATCAAGCTGCTTGATGACTTCGTGAGTGGAAAAGATCAGTCTCCTACAGATGAAATGGAAGTTCTGGTCAGTCTCCGCGAGGTCAGGCAGGACTGGCTGCATTTTCATGACAACATGCGTAGCAAGCCAGCGCTGTTTCAGCATTTGGTCGGCCATGCCGTTCGTTTCGAGTTCGCCAGTGTAGCGGGATACCACATTCACGCCGCTCTTTTTTTCGATGGCTCCAAAGTACAGCACGACGAATGGCTTGCCGAAGAGATCGGGAAGTATTGGATCAAGACCACCCAGGGCCGTGGGTATTTCTTTAATTGCAACCGTCAGAAATACAAACGCACGGCACTGGGGCTGATTGACTACTACGACGAACATAAACGAGACGATCTATCTTTCGCGCTGGACTACCTTGTCAAGGACGACCAGTTCGTCCGCGCCAAAACATCGCCGAAAGCCAAGCTCTTTTTGACTGGGAAAATCAGTCCGAAGGCAAAAGGTTGGGGACGCCCAAGAAGCCATGGCACTTTACCTCGTTCCAAGTCGATAGAGGAGGAGGCGACTGCTTGATCCTGGAGTCGTTCATATCCAAAATAGTTCTCCTGGTAAAATTTATTTTGTGTTTTCAACAGGTTGTTGAGTGAACCATTTTGGATTCCAGATTCTCGGAAAAATCGTCGGCGAAGCGTGGCAAGGTAGCTGGCTGTATGGGACGAATGATCCTTGATGGATCGGTTTCCAGATTTCCCCCTTACGGACGGCTGTTTTTCAGTTTTTGGATTTTTTGAATCTCCCATCGTTTTTTGGACACCACCTGTCATACCGCCTTGCCACAATGATCGTATGTTCAACCCCCAGGAGTCACGATCATGGAAGACAGCCCCCCTCAAACCGCCCTCTCTCCGCCTACAAAAGCAGGTATTGGTACGGCACGAATGAAGATCGGAGCCGGCAGGCGTCCGCTTCCCAGGCCCCCACCCCGGACGAGCCAATACCTCTCGACGATCCCGGCTTTCGCTTCGCCAGCCTGGGTGTAAAAACGCTGGACAGTCTGCACGAGAACATCCTGGGCGCGGTCGACGCCGTCTTCCGTCCGCTTGTGGCCGCCGGTGAGAAACTGGATGCCTTGCTCGGTACGAAATAGCGCGGCAGCGTCTCGTATTTGTGGTC
>JAIRWW010000039.1 GCA_031268685.1 Azoarcus sp. | reverse complement strand
TTTTCCAGTTCGCGCACATTGCCCGGCCAGCCATGGGTTTCGATGGCCGTGATGGCGTCCTCGCCGAGTTGGAGCGCATTGCGTCCGTTTTCCCGCGCAAAACGCTGCACGAAGTGATGCGCGAGCAGCACGGCATCACCATCACGCTCGCGCAAGGGCGGTATCGTCACCACGATTTCCGCCAGGCGATAGTACAAGTCTTCACGGAACAGGCCCGACTGTATCTGGGCGCGAAGGTCGCGGTGGGTTGCACAGACGACGCGGACATCGACCGGAACCTCCTGCCGTCCGCCAAGGCGTTCTATCACCCGCTCTTGCAGGAATCTCAAGAGCTTGGCCTGGAGCGGCATGGGCAGGTCGCCTATTTCATCGAGAAACAAGGTGCCTTTGTTGGCAGTTTCGATCTTGCCCAGCGTCTGGCGGACAGCGCCGGTGAAAGCGCCTTTTTCGTAGCCGAAAAGTTCGCTTTCAAGCAGATTTTCGGGAATCGCCGCACAGTTGATGGCGACGAATCTTTCTTCGGCGCGCGGCGACAGCACGTGCAGGCCGTGCGCCAGCACTTCCTTGCCAGTGCCGCTGTCGCCAAATAGCGCCACAGTCACCGAGGCAGAAGCGACCCTTTCGATGGTCCGGCAGATTTTCAGCATGTCGGCATCGCGCGTTATCAGCCCCGACACCGATCCTGCCTTGGCCTGTTGCAGCTTCCTGTTCTCGGCTTGCAGGTCGTGGAGACGAAAAGCTCGCTCGATGGTCAGGGTCAGCAATTCCGGCTCGAACGGTTTGCTGAAAAAGTCGTAAGCGCCCATGCCGACGGCGCGTACCGCGTTCTCGCGGTCGTGCTGGCCGGTCAGCACAATGATTTTTGTGTCCGGCGCCAGCGCCAGAGTTTCGCCAAGCAAGGCAAAGCCCTCGCTCACATCGTCGGGCGCAGGCGGCAAGCCCAGATCCATGGTCACTACCGCTGGTTCAAAGCGGCGCATCTGCGCAATCGCGCTTTCACGATCATCCGCCACCAATGTCTCGAAACCATCGAAAGCCCAGCGCATCTGCTTTTGCAGGGCCGGATCGTCCTCGACGATCAACAGGGTCCGCCGTTTTTCAGTCAAGCTTTTTCTCCTTCCTGTACCATGTCCAGCCGTTCATGCAAGGGTAATTCGATGCTTACTTTCGTCCCGATGCCTTCCGTGCTCTCATATGACACTTCACCTCCCAGTTCACGGACGTAGCGGCGGGTTTCGTATACGCCTATACCCATGCCGTTCGCCTTTGTCGTCTCGAACGGATGCGAAAGGCGCTCGCGGATGAAATCTTCCGGCATGCCACAACCGGTATCTTCCACCACAATGCGTACTCTTCCCCGGTCGCAAGTTGCAAGCGTTATAACGATGCTGCCCTCTTCCGGCGTGGCCTCAAGCGCATTTTGTACAACATGCCCAATCACCCGTTCAAGCCGTTCCGGGTGTGCTTGTACCACAAATGCGTCGCAATCCCGCGGTAATCTGAATTCCACCAAAGGACGTTGCTCCCGTTTGGCGCTGCAAATATTTTCCAGCGCCTTCACCAGGCTGAGCGCACGCGGCGAATCTATCGAACGCTTTTCCTGCAACTGCGCCATCAGGCCGCGCATCCTCGCCTCTACGTGCGCCACGGTTTCCAGCATGTCGGCCTGGAACTCGGGGTTGTCTTTGTGCCGCTCGGCATTGCGCAGCATCAGCGACAACTGGGCGACAATGTTTTTCAGGTCATGGACGACGAAAGCCGACATGCGGGTGAAAGACTCGAATTTGCGCGCCTCCAGCAAATCCTCTACCGCCAGCATACGTTCCAGATCGCTGGCTGCCTGATGCCGGGCGGTCTTGAGCAGATCGAGGACTTCCCAATTGATCTCGAATCGCGTCCGCGGCGCGGCGAGCAGGACGAATCCGATCACACCCGTACCGCCGATGAGCGGAATCAGCAGCCAGGCATCGGGGAAAACCGCCGCCAGCCAGTCCGGCAAAATCAGCTTGGGATAAGCGGCGGAACTGCGGCGATATTCTTCGAGATTTATGATCCAGTCCCGCTCGCGCATGAAACACAGCAAAGGGCTGTCAGCCGTTTCCGTCACATCGATCGCGTGATAGTTGACCCGGGCATGGATCGTGTAACAGCCATCGGCTTCCGCGCCACTTCTCAGCCACAGCGCGCCGCCAGGGCTTTCCACCAGATTGGCGAGCGCGGTCACGACCGAGCGGCCAAGGTCGAGTTGCCCGTTGGCCGCCGACAAAGACTTTGTGAAACGCAGCCATTCGGCACGGTAATCGTAGCGGTAACGAAACAGATGCTTGCTGATGAATACCCTGAGCTTGGCGCGCTGCGATGTCGATGACATGAATACTGCCAGCAGCACCAGCGCCGCAAACAGCAGCATCGTTTGCAAAGCCTGTCCCCACTCGCCGCCGAAGTTGCGCACGTAGTAACCGGCGCCGGACACCGCGAGCAGATAAAGCCCGGAAATACCCAGTGCCGTGGTGTGGAAAACCACTTCGCGCGACAGGGACATGCGCAGCGACCACGATGGATTGCGCGCGCCAGAGACCGCCACCAGCGGAAGAATCAACGCATGGGCAGGGCCGCGCACTACCCAGATGACTGGATTGGGCCGTCCGAACAAAAAGGCATCGGCAAAAAGATACAGATCGAATACATAGGCGGCGCACAACCCTATGCACAGAGGCTTCAGCGCCAGACGCATATCCTGATCGATACCGCGGTATAGCTGCTCGACCAGCACCAGACCCAAAACCGAAGTCGCCAGCGACCCGGCAAGGTTCAGTTTTAGCGAAATAGCATCAGGCATCAGGCTGAAGCCGAGGGCGGCCACCCCGGCCGCCTGCACCCCGAGCAGCCCGGCTGAAGTGGCGAGGAAGCGGCGCCAACTCCCGCCCAACAGGGGGCGCAGCAAAATCAGTAAAAACCCGAACCAGCCGGCGGTGCGCAGCACATCCAGCCCGGATGTCCAGAGATAACGTTCTATCGAAGGCGAGCGGGCGTACCACAGGCTAGCCATCGCCCAGCCGCAGGACAATACCACCGTCAGCAGCAGCAAGCCTCCAACCAACGCGCCGCGCCATGCCGCATACAAGTAAAGCGCGAACCCGGCAAAAACGACCACGGTCAGGCCGTAACTCCAGGCCGCGAGATCCACCAGCGTCATGGATTCATTCATCCTGCCACACCTTATCAAAAAGCTGTCGGCGGCACGCCCGGCTGCGTCCGCCCGCTCACTGCACGCCCTTGCCCATCAACACTACATGGACGGTTTCGAGCAGGACGAGCATATCGAGCACCAGCGTATGATTTTTGACGTAATACAAATCGTATTGCAACTTCTGCATCGCCTCGTCCACCGCGGGCAGATCCTGCTGGTATCGCACCTGCGCCCAGCCGGTAATGCCAGGCTTGACACAATGGCGTATGCCGTAAAACGTAATCTCGCGCGCCAGGCGGTCAACGAAAAAGGGCCGTTCCG
>JAIRWW010000034.1 GCA_031268685.1 Azoarcus sp. | reverse complement strand
AGCGAATTCGTCTGGGTCATCGACCCGCTCGACGGCACAAACAATTTCATACACGGCTTTCCGCAATACGCGGTATCCATTGCGCTCACCCGCAAGGGCGCGCCCGAACATGCGGTGATTTTCGATCCGGTCGCCAATGAGCTGTTTACCGCCTCGCGCGGACGCGGCGCATATATGAATGACCGCCGCATCCGGGTATCACGCCGCCAACGCCTGGCCGACGCGCTGCTTGGCACCGATTTTTCCTTTCGTAAGCTCGACAATATTGATGCCTACCTCGCCATGTTCCTCGAATTGACGCGGAAAAGTGCCGGGCTGCGGCGTCAGGGCGCGGCAGCGCTCGATCTCGCTTATGTGGCCAGCGGACGCCTCGATGGTCTGTGGGAAATCGGTCTTGCGCCCTGGGACATGGCCGCAGGCGTTCTGCTTATTCAGGAAGCCGGCGGTTTCGTTGCCAGCTTCGACGGCGAAAGCGATTTTCTCAATAGCGGAAATATCGTCGCCGGCACGCCCAAGGTATTCACCGAATTGCTGCTCGCCGTGCAATCGCACTGGCCCGCCCGCAACTGACCGCGCGACCGCATGGGCCGCCACGCGGACCGCCGCAGGGCGGTTCTATGATTTCCGATATCCATGTTACCGCGCTCATGCAATGGTGCTATCATCTCCGGGCTTTCCGTTCCAATGGCAAGCGACGACAACCCACGACTATCGAATAGAAATCCATCATGCACTCTGCTCAGGAACTCGTCGCCAACATCGAGTCGCTTGCCGTGCTGCCCGCTGTGTATTACTGCGTCCGCGAACAGCTCGAATCGCCGGAAGTGTCTATCAGCAAAGTCGTACTCCTGATGGAAGCCGACCCGGCCCTCGCCGCCAGCGTACTGAAGCTGGTCAATAGCGCCTTCTACGGTTTCAGCCGCAAGATTGAAAGCGTCGAGCGCGCCATCCCCATTCTCGGGCTGCAACAAACGCATGAACTGGTGCTGGCCATGTCGGTAAGCTCCGTATTCAAGGGCATCCGCCCCCTGAGCATGGACATGAAACAATACTGGCAAGGCTGTATGTTGACCGCGCTGGCCGCGCGCGAACTGGCGCATGCAACCTGCAACCCTGCTTCCGAGCGCCTGTTCGTCATCGGGCTGCTTGCCGATATCGGGCATCTGGTGATGTACTTGGTCATCCCCGATCTGGCTGTCAGTGCCCAAAATGCCGCCGATGCGGGGCATGAGCCGCTGCACACAGCCGAGCGCCGCATCATCGGCTGCGATTTCGCTGAAACCGGCGCGGCGCTCATGAATACTTGGGGACTGCCACGAAGTTTCGCTGAGACCATAGGCGCGCAAATCACGCCTCAGTTGGCTGGCAAGCGCACATTCGAGGCGGAATTGCTTCACCTTGCCCTCGCCATCAGCAAAGCCGACCGCTACAACGAGTCAAGCGAGGAGGCGCTGGCGCGCATTGATCCACGTATCTGGGCCGACCTCGGGCTGGCGCCCGAGAGCTTCCCAAAGATCCGCGAATCCGCCGAAATGAATCTGGGTTCATGCACCGACCTGTTTTTCCCTGGCGAAGCGCTGTCAATGGCAGGCGCGGCTTTTATGCATCTCAATCGCGCGAATCCTTGAGCAAGGGCGCAAGAACGATCTTGCTGCCTTCCCTGACGAAACCAAGAAAGAACACCATCGCCGCTTCCGGAACTGCGACGCAGCCCGCGGTGGGCCTGCCGGTCGCAGCATGCAGGAATATCGCCGAGCCTTTGCCTGGAACAATGGGCGATACGTTGTAATTTACCGCAATGGCGTATTTATACGCTTTCTTGTATTCCGAGAGCCGCTCGGCGGACTGCCAATCGGCATTGGGATCGTCGGCGCGCGCCCACTGGTTGTAGCGTCTGGAGGCAGGATCATCGACCCACACATCGGTCTCCGTCACTTTTGTATAGGGCGTTGCCGAACCCGGGTCGTCGGCAATGCCGAATGCGCGGCCAAACGTGAAGACGCCGATGGGCGTTGCGCCATCGCCTTCGCGTTTGTCTTGCCGGAATCCGTTTTTTCCAAGCCAGGCATCGGTGGAAAAGCGCAATGTCCAGACGCCATCGGCCTTGGTTTTGGAATATGCGTGTACAAGCGCCCTGTTGGCTGCTGCGCCTGGTTTTCCGGACACGACGACAAGACGGACGGCATCGCCGGCATGTGCATCCAGCGTCCGCTGCATAGCCGGATCTGGCGCAGATGCGCCAGCCACTGGAAAATCGAAGTAAGTGCTGGGATACGGTTCGTTTTTCAGGGTGTAATGCCACCATTCGGCTTCGAGCCGCTTGAAACCGCGCGCCTCCATCGCTTCACGCAGGGTGTTGCGATTGGCTCCCTGCTGTGCCGTGACGAGTTTGGAACCATGGTGGGAAATTCCGCCGAAAAAGTCGAAATGCGATCCCATATCGACATCTTGGCCGCTTTTTAGATCGACGAGGCTCAGATCGACAGTGCTGCCGCGAGAGTGGGCCGATTTTTCCGCGATATAGCCCAATTCAAACAATCTCGCCTTGTCGACATCGGGGTAAAACGATGCCTTGTTTTTGGTATCTGTTAAATCTTTTGCCCAGCGCACAAAATGCCTGACCGCCCACTCGGGGCGATACGCATCGAAAATCTTGAGTCCGTAGCCTTTTCCGCGCAGATCCCTGCCCGCTGCCTTGAGCGCGGCGGCGGCTTCGGCGCTGAGGATGGCTTCGGGCGCGTCGTATCCGTCCACCCGCGCTCCCATGAAATTGCCGGTGCCGAAATAGCGTATTTCCAGCGCCGCCTCGGGTATTGCGTCGCGCACGTACACAAACCCTTTCGGCGGATAGGGTGCTATGGCAATCGCCGGTGATGCAATTTCGTCTGCCCGCGCCGCACAGGCCAGGCCGCAAGCAAATAGAAGGGCAAATGTCCAGGCGAATACGCTCGCCGATATGCGCATTTTCACGATATTCACGCTATTTCCCCATATGGGAACGAAAACACTCAATGTACCAGATGCCCTGCTCTTCCAGATACCGAAGCGAAATTCCGAGATACCCAGGACAAAACCCAGGACAAAAAAAGCGTTCAATCGTTAAATTCCACCAGTGTAAAGACCTTGATCCCAAGCCTTTCCAGGCGCTCACGGCCGCCAAGACTTGGCAAGTCGACGAGGAAGGCGCATTCGATAACGGAACAGCCAGTTCCGCACAGCAGTTTATATGCGGCTTCGGCTGTACCGCCGGTGGCGAGAAGGTCGTCGACGAGGAGAATACGCTCGCCTTGGGCGACGGCGTCGGTATGGATTTCGATACGATCTGTTCCGTACTCCGAAACGTAGTCACAGCCAATTGTTTCGGCGGGGAGTTTGCCTTTTTTGCGAACCGGCACGAAACCAGCCCCCAGCGCATAGGCAAGCGGCGCGCCGACGATGAAACCGCGCGATTCGATGGCGGCTACTTTGTGGATTTTTTTCCCGCTGTAGCGGTTTATCAGCTTGTGAATGGCAAGCCGGAAGCCGGCGGCGTCCTTGAGTAAAGTCGTGATGTCACGGAACGTGACACCTTGTCGTGGAAAGCCGGGAATGGCGCGAATGCGTGACTTGATCGGCATGAGTAAAGAAAACGCTTCATCGAAACGAACCAAGTTTAGTCCGAAACGGTATGGTACGGGTTGCCGCGCATTTCATGGCATACAATCCGGACTTGCGTCCGCGCACGGAGTAAGGAAGTGCTCAATAAAAATCAGATCGCGGTCTATGAGGTCACGGATTGCGCGGCGTCTGGAATCCGGCTTCAGGCTGAATTCCAGACGCGGATCAACATTGCCCTGATCGCGTGTCAGTTTCCGTTCTTGCGGGCCGTCGCCGTCCACAATGAAACGGGGAACGAACTGGCCGGTATCGAACTCACAATTGATTTGGCCATAGGGGACGATACCGCACAGCGGATCGTTTATCGTGAAGAAAGAACGATTGCCGCGGGAAACGCCATCCGTTTCGCCGAACATGCGCGTTTCGCAGAATTCGATGCGCTGTTGACTGCCCGGCGCAATGGGAGGAGCGCCGTTCTGGTAATTGGCGCACGTCCCGCCCAGAAGAACCAGGACGAAGAAAATGCATGGCCCTTGCTGACCGCGGCGGTCGAAATCGGCGCTGCCGATGAATTTCTCGACTTTCCCGGCCTGCGCCACGCTATTGCTGCTTTCGTACAGCCCAACAGCCATGCAGTAACGAGGCTTTTGCAAGCCGCTTCGGATTTTCTGCTCAAAAAAACGGGAACGGGCGCGCTGGAAGGCTATGAGGCCGGTTTCGGACGCGCCAAGCTCATCGCCGGGGCTATTTATCAAGCAATGTGCCGTGAGCGCATCGTATGCACCGATTCGCCCGAATCTTCCGCCTCCGCGATACGAAAGGTGAAAGCCACGGGTGAATTGCTGGCAGGACGCTCCGGCGCCAGCATCGACCTTGCGGTAACGTATGCGGCGTGCTGTGAGGCGGCGGGGCTTCAAGCCATAATCATCATTGCCGCGACGCGCGTTTTCCCCGCGGTCATCGCCGTCTCCGATCTGGAGTATTCCCTGGTTCTTGGCGGAGGCAAGGGCTTCGAGTTCTTGGGCGAGATGGTTATCGGAGCGTCCAACGTCATTACGAACCTGATAGAGACGAAGACGATCATCCCGGTGGAACTCGGCAACATACAGCCGGGCAAACACATCGCGGGCTTTCGCACTGCCGCGAAAAAAGCCATCGAATATGCGCGCGAGGCCGTCCAGGAACTGGAAGCGGCAGTGGTGATCCCACAATGCCGGAAAAACGGCATTTTTCCATTGCCAGGGTTGTTGACGGACGAAGAAGCTTTACAGGCCAGCGACGAGTCCCGCTTGCGCGTCGGGCGGCCTTTCGTATCGTGGTTGCCAGTGCTGCACAACAGCATACCCGAAGCGACTGAGACATACGAGACACACGAAGTAAGCCCTGATCGACTCTCCTGCGCTCAGGCTGAGCCTGCCGAAGCCCATGATTCCACAAGCAATGCCCTTGGACAGCCTCAGGGCGAACGGCATTACATGGAGCTTCCGGAAGCATCAGGAACAGAGGACGCCGCCGCTGTAGCGATCCCCGAACGCAAGGACGACTCGCCAGCCCGGATCAGGCAATGGAAACGGGCGCTTTTCGATTTCGATCTGCGCGATCCGCTTCTCAACATGCCGGGCAATGGCCAGGCAGTCGATCTGGTCGTGCCGGACGGGATGTTGGGCGAGATCGGCGAAGCTCTCCGCAAGGGCGGAAAGCTGCATTGTGCGAGTCTGGAAGATTCCAGCTTCCAGGCCATGGACAAGGATTGCGGGGATGTAACTTCATCCGGATTCGTTAGAAACCGCTTCGCCAGCGATCACTGCGTGTTTTCGGGGCTGGATCGGGCAAGCCACGCCGCAGGCCTGCGGGCGTTGAAGCGCGAGGCGGAAACGCTTGAGCAGGAGACTGGCAGCCATTGCCTGTTTCTGACGCTGGGCGCGCTGATTTACCCGATGCCCGACGGCAAGGAGGCAAAAGCGCCGCTCTTCCTTTTGCCGGTGAAACTGGGCGGCGGGCTTGGGACGGGCGCTTATTACTTTATCCCGGGCGGCGAGGATGCCGAAGCACAGCCCAATCTTTGCTTGCTGGAATGGCTGCGCGTTACGCAGGGGCTGGCGTTTGACGCTTTGTCCAGCCACGATCCCGGCGAAGTCGATGACGGCATGGCGCATGCGTTTGCAAAAATACGCGCCAGCCTGTTGGAAGCGCGCCTTCCTTATCGCATCGACGAGACCGCTGCGCTGGCAGTTCTGGCATGTTCTTCTTTCCATATATGGAAAGACCTGGACAGGAACAGGCCGATTCTCATGGAGAATCCGGTGGTGCGTCATCTCGTCGAATGGCCGGGGGAGAGTTTCGAGCAGCCCGCGCCTTTGGCGAAAGTGATCGATGAGTCGAAGATGCTGCTGCCCTTG
>JAIRWW010000183.1 GCA_031268685.1 Azoarcus sp. | reverse complement strand
GCCCTTGCCGAGGAGCGTTGCGACCCCCATCCGGGGCCAGGCTCGGCAAACTCATGAAGCAACGGCGCTCGCGGCAAACCAAGGCCGGTTTGTTGCGCGCTGCCCGGTTTCGCGGCGCGCGGCGACGGCGTGAAACGAGGATGACCATGCAAGCCGACCGCAGCGAAGAACTCCGACAATTGCTCGCCCGCCGCATTCTGGTGCTCGACGGGGCGATGGGCACGATGATACAGCAGCACGGGCTTTCCGAAGCGGATTACCGTGGCATGCGCTTCCGGGATCATCCGCAAGAGATCAAGGGCGACAACGACGTACTGGTGCTGACCCGCCCCGATGTCGTCGGCGGCATTCACCGCGCTTATCTGGAAGCCGGGGCCGACATCGTCGAGACGTGTTCTTTCAACGCCACGCGGGTTTCGCAGGCCGATTACGGTCTCTCGGGCATAGCCCGCGAAATGAACGAGGCCAGCGCCCGCCTCGTCCGCGCCTTGTGCGACGAATTCACCGCGCGCACGCCGGAAAAGCCGCGTTTCTGCGCGGGGGTGATCGGCCCCACTTCGCGCACGCTTTCGATTTCGCCCGACGTCAACGACCCCGGCTATCGCAATATCACGTTCGACGAACTCGCCGACGATTATTACGAAGCCGCTTGCGGCCTTGCGGACGGCGGCGCGGATTTGCTGCTCGTCGAAACCATTTTCGATACGCTGAACGCCAAGGCGGCGGTCTTCGCCATCGAGAGGCTGTTCGACGAACGCGGACGCCGCCTTCCGGTGATGATCTCCGGCACGATCACCGACGCTTCGGGGCGCACTCTTTCGGGGCAGACGGCGGCGGCGTTCTGGTATTCCCTCGCGCACGCGCAGCCGATTTCCTTCGGCTTCAATTGCGCGCTGGGCGCGAAGGATTTGCGCCCTCATGTCGCAGACATCGCAGCCCGCTGCGATACTTTCGTTTCCGCCCACCCCAATGCGGGTCTGCCCAATCCGCTCGCTCCGACCGGCTACGACGAAACGCCGGAACAGCTTGCCGATGAAATCGGCGCCTGGGCCAGGGCTGGACTCGTGAATATCGTCGGCGGTTGTTGCGGCACCACGCCCGCACACATCGCCGCCATTGCCCGCGCCGTCGGCGATGTAGCGCCGCGCCGCCCGCCACAAATCGCCCCCCGGCTGCGGCTCGCCGGGCTGGAGGCTTTCGAGGCGGGGGCGGACAGCCTGTTCGTCAATGTCGGCGAGCGCACAAACGTGACCGGCTCTCGCGCCTTCGCCCGGATGATCGTCGAAGGCCGTTTCGACGATGCGCTTGCCGTGGCCCGCCAGCAGGTCGACAACGGCGCGCAGATCATCGACATCAACATGGACGAGGCGATGCTCGATTCGCCCGCCTCGATGGCGCGTTTTCTCAAGCTCATCGCCGCCGAACCCGACATTGCCAGGGTACCGGTCATGATCGACTCCTCGCGCTGGGATGTGATCGAAGCCGGGCTGCGCTGCATCCAAGGCAAGGGCATCGTCAATTCGATTTCCCTCAAAGCGGGCGATGCGGAGTTTCTACGACAGGCGCGGCTGGCGCGGCGCTATGGCGCTGCGGCGGTCGTCATGGCTTTCGACGAAACCGGACAGGCCGACACCTTCACGCGCAAAACAAGCATCTGCCAGCGCGCCTACAAACTACTGACGAAACCAGTGGCCGAAGGCGGCGCGGGCTTTCCGCCCGAAGATATCATTTTCGATCCCAATATCTTCGCCATCGCCACAGGCATAGACGCACACGACAACTACGCGGTCGATTTCATCGAGGCGGTGCACTGGATCAACGGCAATCTGCCGCATGCGCACACTTCGGGAGGCATCTCGAACGTCTCCTTCAGCTTTCGCGGAAACGACGCCGTGCGCGAAGCGATCCACACCGTCTTTCTCTACCACGCAATCCGGGCCGGCCTGACGATGGGCATCGTCAATGCGGGCATGCTCAGCGTCTATGACGGGCTTGATCCAGCCCTGCGCGGCAAAGTCGAAGATGTCGTCCTCAACCGCCACCCCGGCGCGGGCGATGCGCTCGTCGAATTCGCCCAGACCGTCAGAGAAGACAAAGCGCGGGAAAAAGAACAGGGCGGCGCCAGCCTCGCCTGGCGCGACGCCCCGGCGGAAGAACGGCTCAGGTACGCGCTGGTGAAAGGCATTGCCGACTTCGTGGCCGCCGATACCGAAGAACTGCGCCTGCGGCTCGAAGCCGAAGGCCAGCCGCCGCTGGCTGTCATCGAAGGCCCGCTCATGGCCGGGATGGAAGCCGTCGGCGACCTGTTCGGCGCGGGCAAAATGTTCCTGCCGCAAATCGTCAAATCGGCACGGGTGATGAAGCAGGCGGTTGCACACCTCATGCCCTACATCGAAGCAGAAAAAGCGCGCGGCGGCAGTACGAGCAAAGGCCGCATCGTCCTTGCCACAGTCAAGGGGGACGTCCATGACATCGGCAAAAACATCGTCGCCGTCGTGCTGGCCTGCAACGGCTTTGAAGTCATCGATCTCGGCGTCATGACGCCTGCGGACAAAATTCTTGCCGCCGCGCGGGAACATTCAGCCAGCGCCATCGGCCTTTCGGGGCTGATCACGCCTTCGCTGGAAGAAATGTGCTTCGTCGCCGCCGAAATGCAGCGCCAAGGGTTTGAAATGCCGCTCCTGATCGGCGGAGCCACGACCAGCCGCGCCCATACCGCAATCAAGATCGCCCCGAATTATGCTCAGCCCGTCGTCTACGTTTCCGATGCGTCGAGGGCGGCCAGCGTTGCCAGCGCCCTGCTCTCCCAGCACGGCGCGGATGCATTCAGAGCCAGACTCGCCGACGATTACGCGCAAATCCGCGCAAATCACGCCGGTAAACAGGCAAGCCCGCAGCTTCCCCTGGCCGCCGCCCGCGCCAATGCCTTGCGCACCGCCTGGGCGCAAGCGTCCGCCCCGGCCTGCGATTGCGCCGCGCACGCCCGTCTTGCTGCGCCTGCCGCGTCCTATCTGCCGCCGCGCCCGCGCATGCTTGGCGTCAAAGCGCTGGATGTCGATATTGCCGTCTTGCGCCCTTACATCGACTGGGGGCCGTTTTTCCAGACCTGGGATTTATCTGGGCGTTTCCCGCAAATTCTCGATAACGCCGTTGTCGGCGAAGCTGCCCGCGCCGTCTACGACGACGCCCTCGTGATGCTCGACGAACTCATCGAACATGGCTGGCTGCGCGCCAAAGCGGTATTCGGCCTTTTTCCGGCGAACAGCATCGGCGACGACATTGCCTTTTATCCCGACGAACGCCGGGAAACCCCCTGCATGATCTGGCGCGGCCTGCGCCAGCAGCGCGAACGTCCCGCGGGCAAACCGAACCTGTGCCTGGCCGACTACATTGCCCCCAAGTCTTCCGGCGTAGAGGACTGGTGCGGCGCTTTCGCCGTCACGACTGGGCTGGACATAGAAACGAAGCTCGCCGAGTTCGCCGCCGCGCACGACGATTACCGCGCCATCATGCTCAAGGCGCTCGCCGACCGGCTGGCCGAAGCCTGCGCCGAATGGCTGCACGAGCGCATCCGCAAACAATACTGGGGCTATTCCGCCGCAGAATCGCTGGACAACGGCGGTCTCATCCGCGAGCAGTATCGAGGCATCCGCCCCGCGCCCGGCTACCCCGCCTGCCCGGATCACACCGCCAAGCGCGATCTGTTCGCCCTGCTGGACGCCCCGCGCAACGCAGGCATGGGTCTAACCGAATCCATGGCCATGACCCCGGCGGCAAGCATAGCGGGTTTCTACTTCTCGCACCCGGAAAGCCGTTACTTCACCCTGGGCAAGATTGGACGCGACCAACTCGAAGACTGGGCCGCGCGCACCGGGATGAGCGAGGAAGAAGCCACGCGCTGGCTCGCGCCATCCTTGTGAAAGGGTGGGTTTTTCGCCTATGCCCACCACGCTTGGCCGGAGTTTTCAGGCTTCCCTGCACACCTGTAGCAGCTTCCGGTTGGCGGTGAGCAATTCGATGCCGCCTATGGTCATGTCGCTATCGTGCGTCAGGAGCTTCCAGCCCTGCAAGCGGCAGTTCTCTATCAGCACGCCATCGTTGAAATCGAAACCGCCGGTTTCGATTCCCGTGATGATGCTTTCGATACTCGCGCCCTGGAGCCGGGTATCGCGCAAGCTGGCGTCTTTCAGGATGCAACGCACTTCCGCCGCCGCATTGCACGCCAATTGCAAGCCCTCGGCTGAGCGGCGGAAAGTCTTGTATGCGTCGCCGGTATGCCGCTTTTCCCAGACTTTGTATTCGATGCGCAAATAGCGATTGATGTATTCGCTCAGGATCAGCGCGTCAATGATGGGAGTGGCTTTGGCCTGCAACAGCTTGCCGAACGCGCGTGAGTAATCCGCTTCCAACTGTTGTTGCGCGGGCTGCGCGGCGGGAGGATATAAATACACCCAGACGTTGGTGTCGATCAGAACAGGCTCGCCTTGGCGGAACGAATATATAGCGATGTCGTGGGCCTTATTCTTCATCGAATTCTTCGTCTATCTCTTTACCTATCTCATCCTCCCATGCCTGATCGTAAGCGTCAGGATTAGCAAAATAGCGTTTGGCATTGTCGATGGTGCGATCCAACATGATCCGGTCGTCGTCGTCGAGGTCGGCAAAGGCCAGATGCTGCGCCAGAAAATCTTCGCTGTAGCTACTGTAGAGTTGCCCGATCGCGGCATTGAGGAAGGACGAAATCAGGTTCTCGTGGTGGGCGAACGAAAGATCGACCGCACGACCGGCCTCGAATGCGGCAACGATTTTATCGAACACCTTTTGCCCGTCGTCCGTCGAGACCCAGATGGGGCCGATAAGGTCGTAGATTTTCAGGGTGATCCTGTTTGCCATGGCAATACTTTCCTAGTTGTCTTGCGGTCGGTCTTCCGACCGCAAGCGGTAGCTTTTCGTGTCGGCGGTGTTGATTTCGATGTTGACCACTGTACCGGGAAAGGAGCAGTCCATGCGCACGAGGGTTTCCTGCCCGCCTTTCATCTCCCAGTAGCCGCGATCCGAGACGATCTGAAGGCGTCCATCGTTGAGCGTCACGAAATCCCTGAGCAGTTTGAGGCCGCGTCCGCCGGGAATGTTGCCTTTCCGGACAGTGTTCCCTTCCTTCAAGGCCCATTCGATAGCCTTGTCAGAGTTCATTTTGAGTTTCAGTGCCCTGAAGATCTTTCGGCGGATGCCGATGCCCGCATCGGCGATGGAAAAATCCAGTTTCTTTTTTTTCGGGAAATACTGCCCACAGGCAAAAATCCCCAACCCGGTCTCCGAATGCGTGTCAGCGTTGTAGAAGATTTCCAGGATACTGTCCTTGAACCGCCGAGATAATCCTTCGGT
>JAIRWW010000078.1 GCA_031268685.1 Azoarcus sp. | reverse complement strand
AACTGATCGTTGCTCTGATAGGCGTTGTGTTCCCACAATCCGCTCGGCGTCACGGTCAGGCGGGCATTGCCGCCTTGCTGCTCGGCCTGCAAGTGCGTTACCGGCGTGCCGAAGTCGGTTACGTCGGAGCGGCGGCGCAGGTTGTCCGGCAATACCGTTCCGGGGAAGCTCACTAACAGCTTGCCGCCTTGCTGGCGCACGTCGATTCCGATGTCCGCACGGGAGAGTTGGACGATGATCCTGCCCTCCCCGCCCGCGCCACGGCGAAAGTTGATGTCGCTTATGCTCTGCCCCGCAGCGGCCGACGCAACAGCCGGGCTAATGGAAGCGGGAGCGCCGACCCGGCTGAAAGCGGGCGTACCGGAAGACGATGCCGCTGCCGGGGCGCCGCCCGAGGCGAGGGCGATAGTCACGGTATTGCCTTCGATGCCGATGTGATAGGACGGCAAACGCGCCAGATTGAGCACCAGCCTGGTACGGTCGCCGGCCTGGACGATGTTGGCGCTACGCAAATCGCCGCGCTCTATGCTTTGCACGCCCCGCCCAAGCCCGTTGGCCGTAGCGGGAAAATCGAACGCGATGCGCGGCGGATTGGCTACTGTGAAACTGGCGGGAATCGCCGCCAGAGGCGTTTGCGTGGTCAGGCGCACGAAAACCGTGCTGCCATCTTCGGCGACTTCCAGCGCCTGAATGCTATTGAGATAAGCGCCAGGACTGGCCAAAGGCGGATCGCTTGCCTGCGCCCATGCCGTTATTGCCGGCACGAACATGCCGACCGCCGCCGCCGATAGCAGCAACGCGCCGATTCGCTTATTCATTTTTCCGCCTCCTGCCGCTCTTGCAGCTGCAATGTATTGCTACGTTCGATCCAACCTTCGTTGAGGTCTTCGACCAATTCTTGAAGCTCCACCTTATCTTCGGTAATCGCGATGATTCTCCCGTAATGCTGCCCCATGAAATTACCTACTCGCATTTGATATAGCGCATCGCCAGCCTGAATGAGCGCATGAGTTTCTTTGTCCTTCGCCAGTACTCCGACCATTTTCAGCGATCCCAGCGGGAAAGCCTCCAGAGGTTCACGCTGCCGGTCAGGGTTTAGACGCGGATCGTCGATATGCTGCTTTTCTGGTTTCGCCGGTTCCAGCCTGACCACATCGAACGGTTCAGGCGCCTCCGCGGACATATAGTCGACCACCGGAAAAATCTTGACCTCCGGCAAAGGCTTGACCGCGCCGTGCATCCCTACAGCCTGCTCTTCCATCCATTTCTGGATGTCTTCTTGATCGTTCTCGCCCACGCAGCCTAGCAACAAGGCGGCGCACAGCATCGCGACAGCCAGCGCGCCTTTCATTTTTTCGCTCCCTGCTGCTTCGCCAGTTCATCTTGTTCGAGATAGCGGTAGGTTTCCGCTGTAGCATCCAGCTTCAAACGCCCGTCGCTGGCAGCGGCTTTCTTGCCCTGGGAGGTTCCAGCTGCCGTAAGCACCATGTTTTTCATGGTTACGATGCGAGGCATGCGGGCGATGTCGCTGGCGAATTCGCCAAGGCTGTGATAGCTGCCTGTCACGCTGATCTGCACGGGCACCGCTGCGTAAAACTCCTTGATATCGTCCTTGGCTGGCCTGAAAAAATCGAATTGCAGTCCACGCCCAAGCCCGGCCTGATTTATGTCCGAGAGCAAGGATTCCATCTCGGCCTTGCCGGGCAGCTGCCTGACAAGGGTCTCCAGTTGGCGGTTGATCTCGGAGAGTTGCCTGCGGTATTCATCAATATTGACGGCCTGGCGCTTCTTGCTGACCCAACCTTCGCGCAATTGCTGCTCTTTTTCCCGGCTTTGTTCCAGTGTGCTCCATTGCGACGACCAGTCGAGCAGCCACCCGGCCACGAGCACGGCGGCCAGTACCACCGCAAAAGCAGCGATCCTGGGCGCAGGCGGCCAGCCGCCGGGGTCATTGAAATTCAGCCCCTGGAAATCGTTCTGTAGTCGTTGGAAATCGAAGTTCATGCCGCTATCCTTGCCGCTATGCTGCGGTATCCGCCGCCTCGTCCGCCGGCGCGCTGGAATGTTTGATATAAACGTTGATCTCGAAACTGTAGACGCGCAGGTTATTGAGCGTTTCCGCCTCGCTCTTGACGACTTCGGTATTTCCAGTAAATAACGGCGATTCGTTGAGGTTGACCATCAACTGCGACACGCGCGCATTGGATTGCGCATAGCCTTTCAATGTAATTTTGCTGTCCGACTGCGTCACCGCGGTCAAATAAACGCCCACCGGCAGACGTGCGCTCAGTTCGTTGAAAAGATGCACGGTCTCGGCCCGGTTGCTCTGCAAGGTCTCGATTACCTGCTTGCGGGAGAGCAATCTGTCGATCTGGCCCCGCAAGTCTTTGATTTCGACTATCACATCATCAAGCCTGCCGATTTCGCTTTCGATATATCGGTTGCGCGCATCCTGGTTGTCGATGTGCCGGGCATTGACCATATGCACCAGCAGCCAGACGAAGGTCCCCAGCATGAACATCATTGCCAAGACCGTATAAAACTGCTTGCGCCGCTCCTTGCGCTTTTCTTCACGGTGCGGGAGAAGATTGATCCGGATCATGCGTCGAATCTCCGCAAGGCCAGGCCACAGGCCACCATTAGGGAGGGCGCGTCGGCCATCAACTTTTTCGCGCCATTTTTTTGCGGCGGAAGCATGCCCATGAAAGGATTGGCCAGAAGCGCATGTACCTGGGTGCGTCCGCTGACGATTTCCGGCAATCCGGGGATGACAGACCCGCCCCCGGCAAGCATGAGGGCATCGACTTCGTTGTACTGCGTGGAAGTGAAAAAGAACTGCAAAGCGCGCGACACTTCAAGCGACAAGTTTTCCATGAACGGTTGCAGCAAATTCGCCGCATACTCGTCGGGCAGACCATTCGTGCGCTTGGCCGCTTCGGCTTCATCCAGGCTCATGCCATATTGGCGGGCGATATCCTGGGTAAGATGATTGCCGCCGAAAGCCTGTTCGCGCGAATAAACTTTTTGCCCATTGCGAAAAACCGTGAAATTCATCACCGCCGCCCCAACATCGGCCAAGGCTATCAATTTGCCTTCGCCCGCGCCCGGCAATTGCCGCACGGCCAGATCAAAAGCGGCTTCGAGCGCCAAGGATTCGACATCGACCACTCCCACCTTCAAGCCACAGGCTTCCACCACGCCGACCCTATCCTCGACCTTTTCCTTGCGCGAGGCCGCCACCAGCACTTCGACCTCGCCGGGCGTGCCCGCCGGGCCGATGATCTGGAAATCGAGATTGACTTCATCGAGTGCGAACGGAATATATTGGGCGGCCTCGGCTTCGACCTGCGCTTCCATGTCCAACTCACGCAAACCGGCGGGCAGGATGATTTTCTTGGTGAATACGGCGGACGTCGGCAAGGCGATGGCAACGTTCTTGATCCCGGAACCGAATCGCCGCAGTGCGTGCCGCACGCTTCCGGCCACGGCATCGAAATTGGCAATATTGCCGTCCATCACGGCCCCACGCGGAAGCGCCTCGATTACGTAACGCTCCACGCGCAGGCTGTTCCGCTCGCCTGCCGCCAGTTCCAGAAGCTTGACCGATGAAGATGAAATATCGAGACCAGCGAGCTGGCGTGATTTCACACGAAAGAACGAAGTATCGATCACGAAAAAACCCTTTTATTTCTTCACATTCAGGCAGGCGCGTCGAATACGTCCCGAAGCGTTTATTGACGACAATATGCGCAGCCAGTGTAAGCCCGGCTTTAAACGTGCTACAAGCTAGTATTCACTGCAAAAGCTACATGAAGTGACATTCTTCTCGGTCTGGAATGGACAAGAATTCACGACTGGGCAGCGCCACGACCCGCCCTCCCCGACACCATTGCATGAACGCCGCAGCCCGCGACACGAAACGCAGTATCCGCAGCTACAGTGCGGCGAAGCGGCAAAAACAATGCTGTATCAATAACATCGGATGGCAAGCGTAAATTTCACGCTGAAGCACAAAACACAGAGTTCCTGCAATCGTTCCCCTGCCCCTTGCCGCCGCGAGGGAAAGCCCCATCCTCCAGATATAATGGCCTCCATCCCATTTCACACAGATACATGATGCGCTGGTTTCTTTACCCAATCGCCGCACTATTGGCGCTGATGGTGATCGGCATAGCCACACTGGCCGTTATCTCCATGCTGGCCTGGCCCAAACTGCCTTCACTGGAAGCCCTGACCGAGTATCGGCCCCGCGTGCCCCTGCGCGTCTACACCGCCGACGGCTACCTGATCAGCGAATTCGGCGAAGAACGGCGGACTGTGGTCAAAATCCAGAACGTCCCCCTCCAGCTCAAGCAGGCCCTGCTCGCCGCGGAAGACGAAAATTTCTACAACCACATGGGCATCGACCCTGTGGGCCTTGCGCGCGCGTTCATCAACAACCTGCGCTCCGGCTCACGCGGACAGGGCGCCTCGACGATCACCATGCAGGTGGCGCGCAACTTCTTCCTGACGCGGGAAAGGTCTTACAGCCGCAAGCTGTACGAAATCCTGCTCTCGCTCAAAATCGAGAACAACCTCAGCAAAGATCAGATCTTTGAACTTTACGTCAACCAGATTTTCCTCGGCCAGCGCGCCTACGGATTCTCCGCCGCCGCCCAAATCTACTTCGGCAAGCCGCTCGCTGACCTCACCCTGGCAGAATCCGCCCTGCTCGCCGGCTTGCCACAAGCCCCCACCCGGATCAACCCCATCGCCAACCCCTCGCGCGCACAACAGCGGCAACGCTACGTATTGCGCCGCATGTTTGAATCGGGCTTCATTACCGAAGCCCAATACAAGCAAGCCGCAGACGCCCCCCTGCGAACGGCTTCCGGCAGCGCCGCCCTCGATCCCCGCGTCGTCAGTCCGGTGCATGCCGAATACGTCGCCGAAATCGCGCGCCAGATCGCCGTCGAACAATTCGGCGAGCATGCCTACCAAGCCGGTCTCAAGATCATCACCACCATCACACGCGCCGAACAGGAAGCCGCCTACACCTCCCTTCGCCAAGGCGTCATGGATTACGACCGCCGCCACGGCTACCGCAGCCCGGAAAAATTCCTCATCCTGTCCTCCGATTCCCTGGACGAAGAAACGCTCGACGAAGAAATCGCCCAAGCGCGCGACTACGGAGATTTATTCGCAGCCGTCGTAATCAAGGCCGCGCCAAAAGAAGTCACGGTCTACCGCAACGGCCAAATCATCCAGATCACGGGCGATGGCCTGCGCTTCGCCACCCCCATGCTGAACGACAAAGCGCCACAGGCGCGCAGAATACGCCGGGGCGCGCTGGTGCGAATCCGCAATACCGCCAAAGGCTGGGAACTCACCCAACTCCCGGACGTCGAGGCCGCCCTGCTGTCGATAGACGCCCACAGCGGCGCCGTTCGCGCCTTGGTGGGAGGGTTCGACTACAACCGCAAGCAATTCAACAACGTCACCCAAGCGGAGCGCCAGCCGGGTTCCAGCTTCAAGCCCTTCATCTACTCCGCCAGCCTCGAACGCGGCTACGCTCCAGGCACGCTGATCGCGGACGAACCCCTGTATTACCCCGCGGGCGGCATCACCGGACACGAATGGACGCCGCACAATTACGATGGAAAGTTCAGCGGCATCATCACCCTGCGCGACGCCCTGGCGCACTCCAAAAACATCCCGGCCATCCGGCTGCTCGAAAGCATAACGCCACGCTACGCCCAGAGCTACATCAGCCGTTTCGGTTTCAATACAGCCCATCACCCCCCATACCTGACCATGGCGCTGGGCGCAGGCTCGGTCACACCGTGGGAAATGGCGACCGCCTACGCCGTATTCGCCAATGGGGGCTTTCGCATCAACCCGTATGTCATCAAAGAAATCCTCGACAGCAACAACAAACCCATTGCCCGCGCCACACCGCAGATCGCTGGCGCAAACGCGAAACAGGTCATCGACGCGCGCAACGCCTGGATCATGACCTCGATGCTCCAAGACGTCGTGCGCCGCGGCACCGCCGCTCGCGCCCGCAGCCTCAACCGCAGCGACCTCGCGGGCAAGACCGGCACGACCAACGATTACGTCGACGCCTGGTTCTGCGGCTACAACCCGCAAATCGTCGCTGTCTCATGGATAGGCTTTCCAACCCCGCGCAACCTTGGCCGGGGTGAGACCGGCGGCACTGCGGCGCTGCCGATCTGGATAAACTACATGCGCACCGCCCTGGCCAAAACCCAGGAAACACCGCTTCCCCGCCCCTCGGGCATAAGCAGCGCAAAAGCCGGAAACGGCAGCCGCGAAGACATCTATTACGCAGAAAACGAACCGCCCGCCCTGGAAGAAGCGCCAGAAGAAGAAGAAGATTCCGACTGGTTCAGTTCTTTGTTCGGCCTGCCGCCAGCCAGCGAACGGCGCACCCCGCCCACGCGCACGCCGCAGCAACGGCCAGCGCCAGTCGAAGAACGGCTGTTCGGGCAATGACGTCACCTGAACCGGAGACAATCATGAGTCGATTTTTCCCTGTCTTACCGTACCATGCGGGCTTGCTCGCGCTCGCCGCCCTGAGCGTCGTCCTGTTATCCGGAACAGCCCGCGCGGACACCGACACCGACACCGACGCGGAGTTCGTCACGGAGTTCAGGACGCTGCACGCCGGCTTGTGCCCGGAAGAGCGCGCCAATGCCGTGGGACCAAACTACACCTGCTCCACGGCCAAAATATTATATATACAAATGCCGAAGAAGCCCTGGCTTGACCATTTGGTTGCCAAATCGGTCATCCTGCCGATGTTCTCCGAAGCGCTGGGCAAAAAACAACTGCCCCCCCTCGCTCCCGGCAAAGACGTGAAAGCCCGTTACCTGGAACTACTGAAAGATCTGGTTCGCAGCAGCAGCGATAATGCTCACGACAAGAAAGATCTCTCCATGATCGACTTTTCGGCATCGCTGGCGGGCTGCGACGAAAACAACCGCTCGCAGGAAGCGGACAGCCCCTGGCCGGAACACTTCGGCCCATTGTTGCAACTCTGCCTGAGCTATACCTTATCGCGTGAAGGCGAAGCACACCCCCCCGGCCCATCGGGCGGCTCCATCGTGATCGACACCGGCAAACATAAAATCCTGACATTCGGCGATCTCATCCTGCCCGGCCAGGAAAAAGCACTTGAAACACTCCAGCGCAAGGCATTTCGCGCCTACCTGAAAGCGCAGGACGGCATGACGGACGCCGCAGCAATCGAAGAACATCTCACTGCGCCCACGTTCGCTTTTCATCTGAGCAAAAACTGGCGCATAGCCAAGGACGGCGGACTGATTTTCGGCTACGCCATGTACGAGATCGGCCCGCGCACGCTGGGTACCCCGGAAATCTTCATCGCCAAACACGAATTGCAAGGCATCGTACAGCCCGGCATCCTGGCCCACATTCCGTAACCGCACAGCCGGATAGCGCGGGAGCAGCAACCCGCGCCTTTCGGACGGACTCAAGCAGCTTCCGCCAGCAACTTTTCCAGCAAAGCGTGCAAAGCTGGAAAATCCGGCTCGCCCAAATACTTATGCACGACTCGCCCCCGGCGATCAATGAGGAAAGTAGTCGGCGTCAAGCGCACGCCACCGAAGCCGCGCGCCACCATCTCCCCGGAATCAAGTACGACCTTGAACGGCAGCGCGTTTTTGTCCACATAAGCGCGCACTTGCGCCTCTGGATCGTAACTCATTGCCACAGCAACGGTTTCCAGGCCGAGGGCGACAAATTTATCGTGAGTCTCGACCAATTTCGGCATTTCAGCGATACAAGCCGCGCAAGACGTAGCCCAAAAGTTCAGCAGCACCACCTTGCCGCGCAACGCGGCGGTATCAATGCGCTCACCCTGCAAAGTAGTGAAATCGAGGTCAGGAGCCAGCGGCTTGGCGCCATGGACAAAGAAACCGGCCACGGCAAGCGCGACGACGGCGAGTACAGCAAAAATACGAATTTTCATCGCTAAAACACCAACGCTTTAATACGAACATGTCCTTCAAAGCCGCGCGACAAGCGCGGACGAGCATTTTACATGCTGCGGCCCATTTGCAATGGCCCGCCCGCCCGCATAGCGGGCAATCGCACGAATACAGCTTGCCGCTACACCTCCATGCTAAACAAAGCGGCGATGCTCGATACGGCCATCATGATCTTTCTCGATCTGCTCGTGGAAACTGTGCGGGGTCACGGCAGGAGGGGCCGAGCGAAACTGCGTGAAGAAATTGCTTATCGCTTCGGCGAGTTTGGGCTGATTGTTTTTGACCGCCAGGACATAGTCGGCCTTTCTGCCACGAATTGCCTGGGAACAGCCCCCTTGTAAACCTTTATGCGTAAACGAAAAAGCGGCAACGTGTACGACAAAAGCATTCGTGCGATTGCCCTGTCCGGTTAAATTATTCATCTAAACTAATTCCGGTTGGCCCCCTTCCTTCAGGGGGATAATCGGGCACGGGAGGGGCGTAACCCTGCACCAGCCTTGTCGCCCGGTTACGGGCGTGGATTGAAACATTTTTGAAATAAGGTTTGGATTACGGTTTTTTTGCAGTTGCCAGCTTTAGCGGAATGGCGCACCATCATCAACTGCTTTCGTCATGATCCCATGGCCTTCCCATGCGACCCGCGCGTGCATTGATCGACCTTGACGCTCTGCGCCACAACTACCGCCTTGCCCGCCAGCTACACGGCGGGCGAGTTTTTGCCGTGGTCAAGGCCAACGCCTACGGACATGGCGCAATCGCTTGTGCCCGGGCGCTGGCCGACGAAGCCCATGGCTATGCGGTCGCGTTTCTCGAAGAAGCGCTTGCCTTGCGCGCCAACGGCATCGAAGCGCCGATCCTGCTGTTGGAAGGCGTATTCGATGCCGCCGAATTGCTTGAAGCTGCCAAGCACAAGCTGTGGCTGGCGGTTCATCACCCGGCGCAGGTGGAAATGATCGAGAAAACACCGCTGCCCGCGCCATTGCGCGTCTGGATCAAAGTCAACAGCGGCATGAACCGCGCCGGATTCCTTCCCGCTGCGGTACGTGTAATCTGGAAGCGCCTCATCATCGGCGGCAAAGTAAAAGACTGCGGCTTCATGACGCATTTTGCCCGCGCCGACGAGCCGGATGCCGAGGCCACCGCCGAACAGATCCGCACGTTCGACGCCGCCACGCGCAGCCTGCCCGGCGAACGCAGCCTTGCCAATTCCGGTGCAATCCTCGCCTGGCCGGATTCACACCGCGACTGGGCGCGCCCCGGCATCATGCTCTACGGAGCCGATCCGCTTCCGGCAGAAAGCCACGGGCTGCTCCCTGTAATGACGCTGACAAGTCAGGTCGTAGCCGTGCGCGAACTGTCGGTCGGCGATCCGCTCGGCTATGGCGCGCGTTTCATCGCTCCGCGGCGGACGCGGGTCGGTCTGGTAGCCATTGGCTATGCCGATGGCTACCCGCGCACTGCGCCCGAGCAGCTTCCCGTGGCAGTCGACGGCCAGCCTGCCCCATTGATCGGGCGAGTATCTATGGACATGTTGACCGTCGACCTTACCGATGTGCCGGAAGCGGATATCGGCAGCACGGTCGAGCTATGGGGCAAGCAGATTTCCGTTAACAGCGTTGCGCAATCCGTGGGCACGATTTCTTACGAATTGCTGTGCAACGTGAAGCGGGTTGGCTTCGCCTGGGAAGGCGGCGAGGGCTGAAACGCGAATTTCTCTGGCAAGTTCCGGGCGATTTGCTACAATCACGCCCTCGTGTCGGGGCGTAGCGCAGCCTGGTAGCGCACTTGCATGGGGTGCAAGGGGTCGCGAGTTCGAATCCCGCCGCCCCGACCAATGAAATCAATGGCTTGCAATCGAAAGACTGTAAGCCATTTCTTTTGTTTGGGCTTCAGGGGTAAACCAAGGGGTAAACTATCCGCGCACAATAGGGATGTTTGGGTGACGTAACGGGATCGCCTACGCAGGCCACAGAGGGTGCCCGTCGATAACTGCATCAATCTATGCCAAAAGATCGCATCGAAAGCCTGCCCTCTGGATAACCAAGGCAATATTGTCTTCCATGCTAAATGGATGTAAGTGGACGCCTGTGGACTCCCATAAAAAGCGGTGTGCACGAGACTCCTATTCTTTGCTGCCTTGAAAATCTTTTTCGGACGATATGACGGTTCCCACGGCCAGCACGCTGGTTTTTATGGAGTCCTGTCACGCCGCATCCTGCCCCATCCTCCCTTGGTCTTTTCGACGAACGCCTGACGCTGCACCAGCAGACTTGCATTGATGTACCTGCCGCAGACAATCGTGGATCGACGTCTGCAACAGTCAAAAAATAGACGATCCCTGCAACAGTATCCGGCGAACCCACATCCCCGGAAGTCGCCCGGCGACATCTCGCCGCCATTCGAAAGATGCTGGGCATGCCTGTGCTGCCGCAGAATTTAAGCCTGCAACAGGGGCCGATAGCGCCAACAGGGCCGTCACTGCCGCCGCAGTGACGGCCCCACGGGATGCCGCAATAAATAGGGGTGGCGCAATATCCTATTTATTCTTGCGCGCGTGATGATGCCCCAGCACACTGCAACAACCTGCCGGTAGGTTCATACCGGAAACCACGGCGCAGGTTCCTGCAAGCGCCGACCCGGCCCTCCGGACGGAACCGTCCAGACGCGCTTCGGCTCGTTTCAGCGCGCCGCCCAACCCAAGGGCAGAGCCTTATTTTTCGCCGACCGGGTTCTCCCAGCCCGTCGCCATCCAGGCGCCATCGCGTTCTTTTATCCCCGGTTTGTGCCGATTCGTTTATCTCACTTCGCAGGAGGACTTCATCCTAGCCCATCGCATTGTCATCTTGCACTCCCTCCGCCCGGCCTTCCCACAGGAAGCAAGGCGGATGCCTCATTCGAGACAACAGGCGAACTGAGCGCCTGGCCTTTGCCCTTCGGGGATTTCGCTCTGGCGATCTGGCAAAAACACTGACCGATTGCTTCTCAGAACCTGTAACAGACAAACGATGGAGAAACCTGAATGGACGACTTGACCTACACTCTGCGCCAGCTTTGCCAGCGCAATCGTGATGGTAGCCATGCCACGCAGGCTGACCGCCAAGGCTTTCTAACTCTCGCGGCTCGCCAACTGCATGAGGCAGGATTCCGGCAGATGCGCGCGACCTCGCTCAAGGGCAAACATGTCGACGTCCTGCTGCAACGCTGGCAGGCAGAGGGTCTGGCCACTGGCACATTGAAGAACCGCCTTTCACACCTGCGCTGGTGGGCCGAAAAAATCGGCAAGGCGGGCATTCTTCCGGCGGAGAACACTCAATTGGGCATCCCCGAACGCCACTATGTGTCCCGCGAGAACAAGGCAAAGGAACTGGGCGATGGGTTGGACAGGATCGCCGATCCATATGTGCGCATGAGCCTTCGGTTACAGGCAGCCTTTGGGGTGCGCCGGGAAGAATCCATCAAGTTCCGGCCCAGCTATGCCGACCGCGACAGCTATATCGCCCTCAAGGGCTCATGGACAAAGGGCGGGCGCGAGCGGACGGTGCCGATTACAACGCTGGAACAACGCGCCGTACTCGACGAAGCCCACCGGCTGGCGGGCCCAGGGTCATTGATCCCGGCGCACAAGACCTATATCCAGCAACGGAACATTTACGATGGGCAGTGCAAGGCGGCGGGGCTCTCCAACATGCACGGACTGCGGCATCGCTACGCGCAAATGCGCTATGAAGCACTGACCGGATGGAAAGCGCCTGCGGCGGGTGGACCGTCGCGTTGTTCCCTGACGAAGGGGCAACGTACACAGGATGCCCAAGCGAGGCAAAGCATCAGCCGGGAACTGGGACACGAGCGAATAGCGGTAACATCAGTTTATTTGGGTACCTGATTGTGCTCGTGGCCATGTCCGTTTTCCAGAAGCCAGGATTGAACACATAAAATCATCGAGTTGATGATGTACGATGCAAAATTGTGAATATTGGCCGGTTACGGATGTCCAGTACCGGAGAACTCGATTCTATGCAGAAAAAACAACACGACCAAAGCCAGATCAAGTGGATCGCCGACTTTATCTGGAACATCGCCGACGACCGCCTGCGCGATGTCTATGTGCGCGGCAAGTACCGTGACGTCATCCTACCCTTTACCGTATTGCGGCGGCTGGACGCCGTGCTCGAAGCCGCCAAGCAGACTGTGCTGGAGCGCAAGAAGTTCCTCGATGCGCACAGGGTGGCCGAGCAGGACGGCGCGCTTCGCATGGCGGCGGGCCAAGCCTTCTACAACACCTCCGAATTCACGTTGACCAGGCTCAAGGCAAGCAGCCAGGGGCAGCGTCTGCGCGAGGACTTCATCGCTTACCTCGATGGCTTCTCGCCCAACGTGCAGGAAATCCTCGCCAAGTTCAAATTCCGCGACCAGATTCAGACGCTGGTGGACGCCCACGTCCTCGGCTATCTGATCGAAGACTTCCTCGACCCCGAAATCAATCTCTCGCCCTTGCCCATCAAGGACGCCGACGGGCGCATCAAACTGCCGCCGCTGGACAATCACGGCATGGGCACCGTGTTCGAGGAACTGATCCGTCGCTTCAACGAAGAAAACAACGAAGAGGCGGGCGAGCACTTCACGCCGCGCGATGTCGTCAAGCTCATGGCGAAGTTGCTGTTCCTGCCCGTGGCCGAGCGCATCCAGTCCGGCGCCTACACCTTGTATGACGGCAGTTGCGGCACTGGTGGCATGCTGACCGTGGCTGAGGAGGTCTTGCAGGAACTGGCCGATGAACACGGAAAAGAGGTCGCTGTGCATCTTTTCGGCCAGGAGATCAACCCCGAAACCTACGCCATCTGCAAGGCCGACCTGCTCTTGAAGGGCGAAGGGGATGAAGCCGAACACATCGTCGGCGGCGCGGACAAATCCACGCTCTCCGCCGACCAGTTCCGCAGCCGCGAATTTGATTTCATGATCTCCAATCCGCCCTATGGCAAGAGTTGGAAAACCGACCTCGACCGCATGGGTGGCAAAATGGGTTTCAACGACCCGCGCTTCATCGTCCAGCATGGCGGCGAGGCCGAATTCAGGCTCATCACCCGTTCCAGCGACGGACAGCTCATGTTCCTTGTGAACAAGCTCTCTAAGATGCGGCACGACAACGCGCTCGGCAGCCGTATCGCCCTCGTCCACAACGGCTCGGCGCTGTTTACAGGCGACGCGGGTCAGGGCGAAAGCAACATCCGCCGCTGGGTGCTGGAAAATGACTGGCTGGAAGCCATCATCGCCCTGCCGCTCAACATCTTCTACAACACCGGCATCGCTACCTATATCTGGGTGTTGGCCAACCGCAAGGCCGAACATCGGCGCGGCAAGGTGCAGTTGATCGATGCCAGCGGTTGGTTCGCGCCGCTGCGCCGCAACCTCGGCAAGAAGAACTGCGAACTCTCGGAAAGTGACATCCAGCGCATTCTCGACCTGTATCTGGGCGAAGCGCAGGAAACCGCCGAATCCAAATGGTTCGACACGCAGGACTTCGGCTACTGGAAGATCACCGTCGAACGCCCGCTGCGCCTGAAAAGCCAGTTGAAGCCGTCGGCCATCGAAACCCTGCACTTTGCATCGGGCGATGAAGCTTTGCGTGCGGAGATTTACGCTCAACATGACGACAAGCTCTACACCGACTTCGCCAAGCTGAAGCCTGAAATCGAGGCGTGGCTCAAGGGCGAGAATGACGACGAGGACACCGACAGCGGCGACGAGGATTTTGATGCCAGCGCGCGCGCCCAAAAGGCCGTGCCGGAAAAGCGCCGCAAGAAGCTGCTGGACGCGGCGACATGGCAACGCGACAAGACGCTGGTCGAACTGGCGCTGCTGGCGCAGAAGGATTTGGGCGACGCCGTATTCGACGACCACAACGTCTTCCGTGACAAGTTCGACGCGGCGATGAAAGCGCACGACAGGAAACCTTCCGCAGCGGACAAGAAGGTTATTTTCAAGGCCGTGAGCTGGCGCGACGAAATTGCGCCGCCGGTGGTCGCCAAGCGGCACAGGCTCAAGCCAGACGCGAGCTTCAAGCCGGGCTTCGACGGACGTTATCTGGTCGGAGAAGGTGTGCGTCGCGAAGTTGTCTGGTACGAGCCTGACACCGAACTGCGCGACACCGAACAGGTGCCGCTGAAGGAGCCGGGCGGTATCGAAGCGTTCTTCCGGCGCGAAGTTTTGCCGCACGCGGGCGATGCGTGGATCGACGGCGAGAAGACCCAGATCGGCTACGAAATCTCCTTCGCCCGCTACTTCTACCGCCCCGCGCCGCTGCGCACGCTGGAAGAAATCCGCGCCGACATCCTGAAACTGGAGCAGCAGACCGAAGGTTTGCTGCACAAGATCGTGGGAGGCGTCCCGGCATGAGTCAGCGCACCGACCTTCTGGCGTCCATCGCCAACACGATTCAAGACTACCGGGGCGACTCGCTCCCGCAGCCCATCCCCGACCACGTCGGGCGTTGGGTGCAGCAGTTCGACGCTGCCGTGCAGTTGCCCATTCTGCAAGAGATCGACCACGTCTTGAAGAACATCTACTTCTCGAAGAAGGGCGTGGCCAAGTTTCTCCGTGACGCGATGCACACGCAGAAACTCACCGGCGACAAGCCCGACAAGTTCTGGCGATCCGCCAGCTTTCTCGACATTCAGGGTGGCGGCAGTAGCCAGACCGACATGCTCGCCTTGTTCTCCGAGCAACTGGAAGATGGGCATGGCATCGGCATCGGCGACTGCGGGCAAGGCGACGAAGTGTTCATCTATCTGGATGACGGCATCTTCACCGGCAATCGCGTGCGGCGCGATCTGGAGAACTGGATTCGTAACCACGCGCCCGCGCAGGCAACGGTGCATGTGATCTGCATCGCCCAGCACAGCGGCGGGCAGTACTACGCGAATGGCAAAATTCAGGAAGTCATCAGGGCTTCTGGGAAGAAGGTCGGCATCACTTGGTGGCATGCCATCGAGTTGGAGGACAGGCGCGCCTACAGCACATCGGCGGACGTGCTGCGCCCGACCGCGATCCCGAACGATCCGGCGGTGCAAGCCTACGTCGATGCCATGCGGTATCAGCCCATGCTCAGAACCGCAGGCAACCCCGGCACCGCCAACCTGTTCTCCAGCGACGCGGCCAAGATTCTGCTGGAGCAGGAGTTTCTGAAGGCCGGTGTCCGCATCCGCCAGATTTGCCCCAGTCTCGGAGACACCCAGCGCCCATTGGGGCACATGACGCTGGAAACGCTGGGCTTTGGCTCGCTCATCGTCACCTACCGCAACTGCCCCAACAACACGCCGCTGGCGTTCTGGGTGGATGCGCCGTGGTATCCGCTGTTCCCGCGCACCACGAACACGCAGACGGCGATAAGAAGGATGTTCGCCGATTTCGGAGGCGATCTCTGATGGGCGGACAAGATCAGACCCGCACCTACAGCCGAAAGGACAGCGTCGTCTTTCTCAAGACCGACGAGCCGTTCGGCGGCCTTTCCAACATGGCCGGGGGCTACCCCATCCGTGTGAACGGCGTGCGGGTACTGACCTCCGAGGCGCTGTATCAGGTCTGCCGCTTCCCGCACCTGCCCGACGTGCAGAAAATGATCATCGGCCAGATCAGCCCGATGACGGCCAAGATGCGGAGCAAGCCCTACCGCAAGGATTCGCGCCCCGATTGGGATCAGGTGCGCGTGCGCTTCATGCGCTGGTGTCTGCGCATGAAGCTGGCCAACAACTGGAACAGCTTCAGCGAACTGCTGTTGAGAACCGGCGACCGCCCCATCGTCGAGGAATCGCGCAAGGACGATTTTTGGGGAGCCAAGGTCGTTGACGACGGCGGCACGCTGGTCGGCATGAACGTCCTGGGCAGGCTGTTGATGGAGCTCCGCGAGCAGGTGAAGCAGCAAGGGCGTGACGTGGCGCTGGACATTGCGCCGCCGGACATCCCGCAATTCCTGCTGTTCGGGCAACCGATTGAAGTGGCGGCAGCTTCACCGCAGCCACAGGTTGCCGACGAGCAGGAGCAAGGCTCCCTATTTGGCGCGGATGCTGCCGTCAGCGTCGAGGCGGTGGTGGCTCCGGTTGCAGCCTCACCCGGCGAAGTGGCATACGAAGCTTATCGCCCGGCGCGTATGCGCTGGCTGCCGCCCGTGCCGCAGCATTGGAACGAGCAGCGCGCCAAGACTTTCTTCCGCGAAGTGGACGAACGCTCGCGCACCGGGCAGGAGGAATTGCTGTCCGTCTCGCACCTCACTGGCGTCACGCCGCGCAGCCAGAAGAACGTCACTATGTTCAAGGCGGCGAGCTATGTCGGCTCCAAGCTGTGCCGTCCGGGCGACATCGTTATCAATACCTTGTGGGCGTGGATGGCGGCGCTTGGCGCGGCCAAGCACGCGGGTATCGTCAGCCCGGCTTATGGCGTCTATCGTCCGCACAACGCAGATAGCTTCAATCCGGCCTATCTCGACTACCTGCTGCGCACTCGCGCCTACGTCGCCGAATACATCGGGCGTTCTACTGGCATCCGTGCCTCGCGCCTGCGCCTGTATCCGAACCAGTTTCTCGACATTCCACTGATTCAACCCCCGCGCCCCGAACAAGACCAGATCGTCGCCTACCTGCGTGCGCAGGACGCGCACATCGCCCGCTTCATCAAGGCCAAGCGCGAACTCATCGGCCTGCTCACCGAACAGAAGCAAACCATCATCGAAGGCGCGGTGACACAAGGTCTTGATGCTGCCACGGAGAAGCGCAACTCAGGAATCGACTGGATTCCGCGCATCCCAGCGCATTGGGAAACGTGCAGGCTCAAGCATGTTGCGGTGTCTAATCCGTCGCGATCGGAAAGCACTGCATTTCGCCTCAGCGACGCCTCGGTGTCGTTCCTTCCGATGGAGTGCATCACGACGGATGGGAAGCTGCAAGGCGTTGAAAAAAAAAAGACCTCGGAGGTTTGGGAGGGCTACACCTACTTCCGCCGCAACGATGTGGTGATGGCGAAGATCACGCCGTGTTTCGAGAATGGGAAAGGCGGGTTGCTCGATACGCTACCGACCGAGATCGGCTTTGGCACAACGGAGTTCATCGTGCTCAGGGCAGCGGAGCGGCGAATTCGACCGGCATTCTTGGCGAAGCTGTTGTCGCTCAGGACGTTCCGCGTTCTCGGAGCCGATGCGATGACAGGAGCCGCAGGCCAGCAGCGTGTGCCGCTCGGCTTCGTCAAGAACTTCCGAATCGCTCTCCCTCCGCTGGACGAGCAGGATCGGATTCTGGACATGCTTCAAACAGCGACAGCAGAACAGGATGCCGCCATCAAGAGGATTCGGAGCGAAATCGCCCTCATCCGCGAATACCGCGACCGCCTGATCGCCGATGCCGTCACCGGCCAGATTGACCTGCGCGGCTGGCAGCCCGGCCCGGACGACGCCGTCAACGACGACGTTCTGGCCGCGCTGGGCGATGATGAAGCCGAACCCGCCGAGGAGAGCGCCGATGGCGACGAGTAAGAAAACCACCCGCAAGACACCTGCAAAGAAGCCCGCGAAGAAGGCAGGACAGGCCATCGCGCTTGCGCCGTCGAACGATCTGTTCGCCACGGTCGCGGGCTACATCGAAGAAACCCGCCGCGCCCTGATACGGCAGGCCAACAGCGCCACGGTGCATCTGTTCTGGCGCATCGGTCAGCGCATCAACCGCGAAATTCTGCACGATGAGCGCGCGGAATACGGCGAGAAGATTGTGTCGCGGCTCGCTACACAATTGGCCGCCAGCTACGGGCGCAGCTACGAGGCGCGCAACCTGCGCCGCATGATGCAGTTCGCCGAGCAGTTCCCCAACTTCGAGATTGTGTCGCGGCCCGCTACACAATTGAGCTGGGCGCACGTGGTGGAGGTGCTGCCGCTGAAAACACCCGAAGCCCGCTTGTTCTATCTGAATGAAGCGGCATCCCGGCGGCTTGGCCGGGACGGGCTGCGTCACCTCATCACACGCAAAGCCTTCGAGCGCAAAGAAATCGCCAACGCGCAATTGCCGGAAAGTTCCAACATTCCACCGAACACCTTCAAAGACCCCTATCTGCTGGACGTGCTGGGGCTGCGCGACGGCTATCTGGAAGCCGATCTCGAAACCGCCATCCTGCGTGAGCTGGAAGCGTTCATTCTGGAACTGGGCGGCGGCTTTTCCTTCGTCGAACGCCAGAAGCGCATGATCATCGACGGCGAGGATTTCTACCTCGACCTGCTGTTCTTCCACCGCAGGCTCAAGCGCCTGTTGGCGGTGGAATTGAAGATCGGGAAGTTCGAGGCCAAGCACAAGGGACAGATGGAGCTTTACCTTGGCTGGCTCGACCGCTACGAGCGGCAGGAAGGCGAAAACGCGCCCATTGGCCTGATTTTGTGCGCCGAAAAAAGCCGCGAGCAGATTGAACTGCTGCCGCTGGATCGGGACAAGATCATGGTGGCCGAATATTGGACAGTGTTCCCCGAACGCCCTGTGTTCGAGCGCCGGATTCACACCTTGCTGGAAAGCGCGCGCGAACAGGTGGCACGGCGCAAGGCGCTGCTGCCGGGCAAGAAGAAAGAGGACGGCGCATGAAACAGACCGACACCAGCGAATCGGGCCTGGAGCGGCTGATCGTGCGCCATCTGGCGGGCATCAGCGAGCATCCGCCTGTTCCCGCGAATGCCGTTGCTAAACCGGAGGCCGTGTATGCGCCCGGCGGCTACGCGCTGGGCCGGGCCAGCGACTACAACCGCGACGTGGCGCTGGACGTGGCGAAGCTGCTGGCCTTTCTGCACGCCACGCAGCCCAAGGCGGTGGAAACGCTGAACCTCGCCGTCGATGGCATCCAGCGCACGCAGTTCCTGCACCGGCTGCAAGGCGAGATCGCCAAGCGCGGCGTGGTGGATGTGCTGCGCAAGGGCGTGAGCCACGGGCCGATGACGGTCGATCTCTACAAGCTGCTGCCGACGCCGGGCAACGCCAGCGCCGCCGAAGCCTTCGGCAAGAACATCTTCAGCGTCACCCGGCAGGTGCGCTACAGCAATGATTCGGGTAACGAACTGGACTTGGTGATTTTCATCAACGGCCTGCCGGTGCTGACCTTCGAGTTGAAGAACTCGCTCACCAAACAGACAGTAGCGGACGCCATCGTCCAATACCAGACCACGCGCGACCCGAAGGAGTTGCTGTTCCAGCCGGGCCGCTGCATCGCGCACATGGCTATGGACGATGCCGAAGTACGCTTCTGCACCGAGCTGAAGGGCAAGGCCTCGTGGTTCCTGCCGTTCAACCAAGGCTGGAATAGCGGCGCGGGCAACCCGCTCAACCCCAATGGCATCAAAACCGACTACCTGTGGAAGCAGGTGCTGGTGAAGGATTCGCTGGCCAACATCATCGAGAACTACGCGCAGGTGGTGGAGGACGAGGAAGAAGACGCCAGCGGCAGGAAGCGCAAGACGCGCAAGCCGGTGTTCCCGCGCTTCCACCAGTTGCGCACGGTGCGCGCGCTGTTGCGGCGCAGTCGCGCCGACGGCGTGGGTAAACGCTACCTTGTGCAGCATTCGGCGGGCAGCGGCAAGAGCAACACCATTGCGTGGCTGGCGCACCAGTTGGTGGAACTAAAAACAGCGGCGGATGACTCGCTGGCGCAGTTCGATTCGGTCATTGTCATCACCGACCGGCGCGCGCTGGACACCCAGATTCACAAGACCATCAAGGGCTACGACCATGTGGCCTCGATCCTCAGCCATTCGGACAACGCGCAGGAACTGCGCGACTTCCTGCGCCGGGGCAAGAAGATCATCGTCACCACGGTGCAGAAGTTCCCCTTTATCCTCGACGAGTTGGGCGACTTGGGTGACAAGAAGTTCGCGTTGCTGATCGACGAGGCGCATTCCAGTCAGGGCGGCAAGACCACGGCCAAGATGCATCAGGCTCTCGGTGGATCGGTCGTCGGCAAGATCGACGAAGAAGATTTCGAGGAAGACTCCACGCAGGACGCGGTGAATGCGGAAATCGAAAAGCGCATTGCATCGCGCAAGCTGCTGCCCAACGCCAGCTACTACGCCTTTACTGCCACGCCGAAGACCAAGACGCTGGAGTTGTTCGGCGAACGGCTGACGGTGGGCGACAAGGTGCAGTTCCGCTCGCCGGAAGATCTGACCTACACCACCAAGCAGGCGATACAGGAGGGTTTCATCCTCGACGTGATCGCCAACTACACGCCGGTGGACAGCTTCTACCACGTCGCCAAAACCATCGAGGACGACCCGCAGGTGGACAAGCTGAAGGCGCTGAAGAAAATCCGGCGCTACGTCGAGTCGCACGACAAGGCCATCCGCCGCAAGGCCGAAATCATGGTCGATCACTTTACCGCGCAGGTGATCGGCGCGAAGAAGATCGGCGGCAAGGCGCGGGCGATGATCGTCTGCAACGGCATCGCGCGGGCCATCGACTACTGGCGCGAGGTGTCGGACTATCTTGCCGAGATCAAAAGCCCATACAAGGCTATCGTTGCGTATTCCGGCGACTTCGAGATCGGCGGCTCGAAGAAGACCGAGGCCGACCTCAACGGGTTCCCGAGCAAGGACATTCCAGCCAAGCTGAAGCTTGACCCGTATCGCTTCCTGATCGTCGCCAACAAGTTTGTCACCGGCTTCGACGAACCGTTGCTGCACACGATGTACGTGGACAAGCCACTGGCTGGCGTGCTGGCGGTGCAGACGCTCTCGCGCCTGAATCGGGCGCACCCGCAGAAGGCGGACACCTTTGTGCTGGACTTCGCCGACAACGCCGAAGCCGTGAAGGCGGCGTTTCAGGAGTATTACCGCGCCACGGTTCAGGATGGCGAAACCGACCCGAACAAACTGCACGACCTCAAGAGCGAACTGGACGCGCAGCAGGTTTACAGCGGCAGCCAAGTGGACGACTTCGTGGCGCTGTATCTGGCCGGCGCCGACCGCGACAAGCTCGACCCTATTCTCGATGTCTGCGTGGCCGAATACACCGACAAGCTCGGCGAGGACGATCAAGTCAAGTTCAAGGGCAAGGCGAAAGCGTTCGTGCGCAGCTACGGCTTTCTGTCGGCGATCCTGCCTTACGGGCATCCGGCTTGGGAGAAGCTGTCGATCTTCCTGAACTTCCTGATCCCGAAGTTGCCCGCGCCGAAGGAGGAAGACATCTCCAAGGGCGTGCTGGAAGCCATCGACATGGACAGCTATCGCGCGCAGGCGCAGGCGGCAATGAAGATGGCTCTGGACGATGTGGATGCCTTCGTCGAACCGCCGCCTTCGGGTGGCGGTGGCGGTGGCGGCGAACCGGACTTGGACAAGCTTTCGAACGTCATCAAGCAGTTCAACGACCTGTTCGGCGACATCGAATGGCACGATGCCGACAAGATCAGACAAGTCATCACCGAGGAAATCCCGGCGCGCGTGGCGCAGGACAAGGCGTACCGAAACGCGCAGGCCAATTCCGGCAAGCAGAACGCGCGGCTGGAGCACGACAAGGCGCTCAACCGCGTGGTGCTGGAACTGCTGGACGACCACACCGAACTATTCAAGCAGTTCAGCGACAACGCCAACTTCAACCGTTGGCTGGCGGACATGGTGTTCGATTCGACCTATCGCCCTGGCACGAATCCACCCGTGCCGCCGCAGGCGAGGGTATCGGCGTGAACAAACCTGAATGGGAGAAAAGGTCATGAGCGAAATCCAAGTCAAAGATATGATTTCCGCCCTGTGCCGCGAGGCCGAGCGGATCGAGGAAGACGCGATGTATTCCAGCAAAAGCCACTTCAATGCCGAGGCTGCGTGGGAGCAGCGTAACAATTGGCTGGGTATTCCGGCCACGGCGCTGGCCGCCATTGCTGGGGCCGCTTCATTCAACAGCTATCCTGAATGGGCGGGTATACTTGCCTTGCTAGCGTCGCTGCTGGCGGGCCTAACGGTCATTGCACGAGTCGATGCC
>JAIRWW010000054.1 GCA_031268685.1 Azoarcus sp. | reverse complement strand
TTGGCGGCAAGCACAGCCAGAACGCGGCCATCCTGCACTTTCACAGAGGACGTGGTGACATGCTCTCCAGCGAGCAGCGGTATCGGAAACGCAAAACCGCCTTCCACCGGGGCAATGCGCCTGACTTCAGTCGTCACGCTCCAGTCGAGATCGAAATCTATATTGCGCTGCACATGAACGAAAGGCGAAAACTGCTGCGTCTGCGCCGGGTTTGCCACCTCATCCGTCCCGCTTCCCCCTAAAGGCGCGGGCGCATTCTCCGAGCGTGAAAAATTCAGCGTCTCGCTCAAAAGCCGACTTTCGTCAATACCTTCAGCATGCCAGCCCGTCCCGGCGAATTCGACCCGCGCAGGCAGCAGCGGAAAACTGAGCGAAGCAGTATCGCCAACCGGGACATATTCAATCTGTATACGACGGACGCCCGTATGCAGAGCAAGATAATTCTCTCCTTTGAATCGCAGCACAGATTGCGCCACGCCATCAACCCGCACCCCGCGCAAACTCAGATGCCCGCCAGGCTCCGGCAAAGGCAAAGTAGACGGCGCGGCGGCATGCGCCGACAGCGTTACCCGAAATACGCGCGGCTCGGCTTCGATGCGGGCTTCGGCCACATCAACGCAGGACGGCGAGCAGGCGGGCGCTTCGGTCAGGCGCATTTTCAGTTCGTCCAGCAGTTCCTCGGACGGAAAACCGCTCGCTGGTTCGGCAGCGGCGGGCGAAGAAAAGCCCAGCGCGGCGGCGAACAACACAGCAAGCGCCATCCCCGCCAGAAGCGCCGCTTTAGCGGACGATCGGCGCGGGAAAAACCTCGGCGGAATAACGATGCGGAACTTCTCCGGCCATTTCGGCGGCGGCATACTGCCCGGAAAGACGGCATAAACCAAGCGCCATATGAGCAGCGCCAACAGCACGACCGTCGTCACCCGCAAGAAGCGCGTCAGCCACGGCGGACTGATGAGAAGCCGCACGTCCTGCGCCACAGCAACCGGCCCCGACCAATGCAGACTGTAGCGTTGTCCCAGACTCCATGCCGGCTCGCCGCCGCCAGTCTGTGTCACGGTGGATTGGATATAACGCTGGCGAGCAGAGGCATGCCCCATCATCTGCTTCGACGACTCGGCAGAGCGGAGGCCGGGCAGCGCCCTCTGACTCTTGCTGAGATATTCGGCTTGGTCGTCGCTTTCCCCGGCGTCTTCTGGCGCAGCTGGGGCTAACGTTGGCTGCACAATTTCATCGGCATCATACGTGGGCGTCATTATTACCCTATCCTTCGCGCCAAACCCTGCATTCCAAGGCATTGCTGCCATTCCCCCTGAGCCTTCTTCAAGCTGCGGATAGAGCGCATAGCGAATCTGCACCGGGATAAAAGCCAGCGCCGCAACCACAAGGCCGAGCAAAGCCAGATACTGCCCAATACAAAAAAGCCTGCGCAGACGGCCCTCAGGCGTCAGTCGATGCAGCAGGACAAACGCAACAGCGACAGCGAAAGACTGCATAGGCGCAGCCTGGGCCGACATCGCCAGTATCAGATAGGCCGCGGCGGAGACACCGCCCTTCACACCGAACAGCCGCCATGACAACAAAGTGAAAAAAGCGACCAGAAAAATATCCAGCATAGTCCAACGCTCCACCCATACATTGGACGAAACCTTGTCCACACCCGGCGCGGCAATCAAATGATAACCATAGGGCAAATACAAGCCGACATCGACCTCGTCAAAAGTCTGCCGCCATCCCGTAACCGGAATTCGCGCGAAAGGCCCTGCCTCCAGCCGCACACCGGCATTGAGCGTAACCTGTGGCTGGCGCCATTCGACGCCGGTCAGACCCTTATCCGCGCCCTGCGTGACCAGCAAAGCCGCCATCAGCCCTTCCTCGGCGCCGAGAGCATTGGAAGCGAGCTGCCGCCCGCCCCAACTAGCCTGGGTGCTGCTGGCGCGGGCCACAAGACTATCGGCGCGCACGAGCGCATAAGGCTGCGCCACATCAAAACGCCAGCCCTGCCGCATACTGCCTTCGATGCGGTCGCGCGCGAAAAAGCCCTTGCCGGAAAAATCCAGCCACATTTCGCGTTGCAGCGTCAAACGCTGATTCTCACGTTCGTCCTGCCCGCGCGCGTGTTCTTCCACCCGAAACCGCGCGCCCTCGCTCACCGCCAGCGCCGGCAACGACAACCAGTCCGCGGGCACGCCAGCCTGCCGCGGATCGACGGCGATCATGCCATCACCAGATGGAACAGTCGTCGTGCGCAGAGCGGGCGCAGCCTCGTAACTCCATACCTCTTGCGGGCGCTGTGGCGACAAACTGGGCTTCACCTCCCTGAGCGGCTCATCGAGCCGGGCCGCAATCTCGACCGTCGCCTGCCCGGGCAGAGCCTGCACCAGCAAACGCCCGTCTTGATCCAGCCGCGCGGCCCATGCCGAAGCCATGCCAGTCGGCATGAAATGTTCCGGCATGATATCCGCCACGGACAACTCTCTCGGCTTGCCCGACACCTTCAAATACACCCGCGTAGTCAGCCGCGCCGGAATACCGTCGCTGAGCTTGCGATAAACCTGGACATCGAGGCTGTCATCTTCTCTCGCACCTTCCGGCGGCGCCTCGCCAGCGCCGCCACCCAATATGAGCGAGGTTTCGCTTCGCTCCAGCATCAGCACAGCCTTGCCGCCTGCGGACAGCGAAATCAACGCCACGTTTTTGGGCACGGGCAGTTCCC
>JAIRWW010000325.1 GCA_031268685.1 Azoarcus sp. | reverse complement strand
GAATCGCGCGCGCTGTAGGTGGAAGCCGGATAGATCGCGGGAGCGAGCGCGGTATCGTCGGCTTCGGGATTGTCCCAGTCGAGATCGCCGTGTACGGCAAGCGACTGGAGGTCGAGCGGAAGGTCTGTGGTCATTTTGTGTGTCCGGATCGGGGCCTGCTGCCCGGGCGGGGGAGGCTAAATCATCTCTGGCCGGATTCGCCTGGAGCAGGCGCAGGCCCGGCGGTGTCGGGCAGCAAGATTCTGGGCGCCGCCGTCGGCGCGCGCGGCACTTGCACGAAAATTTCCCCTGGACGCACCAGCCCCAGGTCGTAACGCGCCCGCTCTTCGATTGCGTCGGCGCCAGCCTTGAGATTGTCTACTTCGGCATCGAGGCTGGCGTTACGGTTCTCCAGGCCCCGGTTATGTTCACGCTGTGCCTGCAAATCTTTTTCGATTTCCCATGCGCGCAGCCACCCGCCACGGCCCAGCCACAAGGGGTACTGCAAGACGACGACAAGTCCGATAAGGATCGCGATGGGCCAGCGCATATGAAACCATTCATGCTTTTCGAGAAAGACAAGGCCGGCAGACCGGCCCCCTTCTGCGCTGCCACGGCGTCAACGCAGATTGTAAAATGCGTGCCTCCCCGGATAGTGCGCCGAATCGCCAAGTTCTTCTTCGATACGAAGCAACTGGTTGTATTTGGCGATGCGGTCGGAGCGCGACAATGAGCCGGTCTTGATCTGCTGAGCGCGCAGCCCCACGGCAATGTCGGCAATGGTGCTGTCTTCGGTTTCGCCCGAACGGTGCGAGATGACCGCTGTGTAACCGGCCAGTTTGGCCATTTCCACGGCGGCGAATGTTTCGGTCAACGTGCCGATCTGGTTGATTTTGATCAGGATCGAATTGGCGATGCCTCTGGCGATGCCTTGTTCGAGGATTTGTGTGTCGGTCACGAAAAGGTCGTCGCCGACTAGTTGCACTTTTCCGCCAAGACGCTGGGTAAGCAGCTTCCAGCCTTCCCAGTCGCCCTCGGCCATGCCGTCCTCGATAGAGACGATGGGGTATGTATCGACGAGGTCGGCGAGGTAATCGACAAAGCCTTTTGCGTCGAGCGTTAGCCCTTCGCCTCTCAGTTCGTATTTGCCGTCTTTGTTGAACTCCGAAGACGCGCAGTCGAGCGCCAGCAATATATCGCGGCCCGCCTCGTAACCCGCGGCGGCGACGGCTTCAAGGATGAGCTTCAGGGCTTCTCCCGTGCTGGAGACGTCGGGAGCAAAGCCGCCCTCGTCGCCTACCGCGGTCGAAAAGCCTTTTTTGCCGATGATCCGCTTCAAGTGCTGGAAAATCTCCGCGCCACAACGCAGTGCCTCGCGGAAGCTTTTCGCTCCCACCGGCATGATCATGCATTCCTGGATGTCCAGCCTGTTGTTGGCGTGCTCGCCGCCATTGATGACGTTCATCATGGGTACTGGCATCACCATCGGGCTTGCGCCGCCGAAATACCGGTAAAGCGGCAGCCCGGCTTCTTCGGCTGCTGCCTTGGCTACGGCCACGGATACGGCAAGGATGGCATTGGCGCCGAGGCGCGATTTGTTTTCGGTGGCATCGAGTTCGACCATGGTACGGTCGATGAAAGTCTGTTCTTCGGCATCGAGTCCGATGATCGCTTCCGATATTTCGGTATTCACATTTTCGACCGCGCGAAGCACGCCCCTGCCGAGAAAGCGGCTCGCGTCTCCGTCGCGCAATTCGATGGCTTCGCGCGAGCCAGTCGAAGCGCCCGAGGGCACAGCAGCGCGCCCCATGGCGCCGGATTCGAGCAGCACATCGGCCTCGACGGTCGGGTTGCCGCGCGAGTCCAGAACTTCGCGGGCGATCACATCAACGATTGTACTCATGTGTCGGTTCCTGTCGGATTTGAGGATTATGGCGTTTTAATTAGACGGAGATTCGATCAGCCCGGCTGCTCCATGCGCAAGGCGGATTTCGCCAGCCGGTCGAGTTCCTTGAGCGTTGCCAGCAAGGCTGCCATGCGTCCGAGCGGCCAACTGTTCGGGCCGTCGGAAAGCGCTTTGTCGGGATCTGGATGGGTTTCCATGAAAATCCCCGCGATTCCAACTGCTACCGCCGCACGCGCCAGCACCGGCACGAACTCGCGCTGCCCGCCCGAGGCCGTGCCTTGCCCGCCCGGCAACTGCACTGAATGCGTGGCGTCGAATACTACCGGGCACCCGGTTTCGCGCATGATCGCCAGTGATCGCATGTCGGAGACGAGATTGTTGTAGCCAAAGGAGACGCCGCGCTCGCATACCATGATGGTATCGCCGCCGCCATTGGCTTCCCGCGCTTTGTCGACGACGTTTTTCATGTCGCCGGGTGCGAGGAACTGGCCTTTTTTGATATTGACCGGACGGCCCGCCGCCGCCACCGCGTGGATGAAATCGGTCTGGCGGCAGAGAAAGGCCGGGGTTTGCAATACATCCGCCACCGCCGCCGCATCATTGATTTCGGCTTCGGCGTGTACGTCGGTCAGCACCGGCAGGCCAAGCTGCGCTTTGACCTCGGCAAGAATTTTCAGCCCCGCTTCGATGCCGTGCCCGCGAAAGCTCTTGCTCGAACTGCGGTTGGCCTTGTCGTAGGATGCTTTGAAAATGTATGGAATGCTCAGGCCCGCGCATATTTCTTGCATGCGCCCGGCCACATCCACGCACAGCTGCATAGATTCGGCCACGCATGGGCCGGCAATCAGGAAAAGAGGCTGGCCGAGACCGGCCTCGAAGCCACACAGTTTCATGGTTGCCATGCTCCGTTTACCGCCCGCCGCGCTAGCGCGGCCTTGACGTAGGCAATGAAAAGCGGATGACCGTGACGCGGGTTGGAAGTGAACTCGGGGTGGAACTGTACGCCTAGAAACCACGGGTGCTGATCCTTGGGCAATTCCATGATCTCGGGCAGGTTTTCGTTCGGCGTGCGCGCCGAAATTACCAGTCCGGCAGCTTCCAGCCTTGGAACGTAGAAATTATTGACTTCGTACCGATGGCGATGCCGCTCATTTACTTCTTCGCCGTAGATGTCCGCCGCCAGCGTACCAGGCAAAACCGGGCAACGCTGCGCTCCCAGCCGCATGGTGCCGCCAAGGTCGGAGCATTCGTCGCGCCGCTCTATCTTGCCTTCGCGGTCGACCCATTCGGTAATCAGCGCTACGACCGGATGCGGCGTATCCGGTTCAAGCTCGGTGCTGTGCGCCCCGGCAAGCCCAGCCTCGTTGCGCGCATATTCGATCACCGCGAGTTGCATTCCCAGGCAGATGCCGAGATACGGCAGCTTATGCACACGCGCGTGATTGATCGCCAGCATCATCCCCTCGGTGCCGCGCCTGCCGAAGCCGCCCGGCACCAGGATGGCGTCCATGCCTTCGAGCAAACCGCAGCCCCGGGCTTCGATATCCTCGGCGTCGATGTAGTGGAGATTCACCTTGGCGCCGGTGTGCATCCCGGCATGCTTGAAAGCTTCGATAAGCGATTTGTAGGATTCGATGAGATCGACGTATTTCCCCACGAAGGCCACATCGACCGCCGCCTTCGGATGTTCGAGCGCATCGGTCAGCTTGTTCCAGACCGACAGATCGGCTGCGCGCGCCAGGATGGCAAGCTTGTGGCAGACGATCTCGTCGATCATCTGCTCATGCAGCATGCCGGGAATTTTGTAGATCGAATCCGAGTCGATGCACTCGATCACTGCCTCCGGCATCACATTACAGAACAGCGCGATCTTGCGCCGCTCCTCGGTGGGCATCGGGCGGTCGGCGCGGCACAGCAAAATATCCGGCTGGATGCCGATTTCGCGCAATTCTTTTACCGAATGCTGGGTAGGCTTCGTCTTCAATTCGCCCGCAGTCGGAATGTACGGCAGCAGGGTGAGATGAATGTAACAGGTGTTGTTGCGCCCTTCTTCCAGCCCCATCTGGCGGATGGCTTCGAGAAACGGCAAGGATTCGATATCGCCGACCGTGCCGCCGACCTCGACGATAGCCACCTCGGCCCCCTCGGCCCCGGCCTTGATCTTGGTCTTGATTTCATCGGTGATGTGCGGAATCACCTGCACTGTCTTGCCAAGATATTCGCCGCGCCTCTCCTTTTTCAACACGGAGTCGTATACCTGCCCCGTGGTGAAATTATTGCGCCGCGACATCCTGGCGCTGGAAAAGCGCTCGTAATGCCCCAGGTCGAGATCGGTCTCGGCCCCGTCTTCGGTCACGAACACCTCGCCGTGCTGGAAAGGCGACATAGTGCCCGGATCGAC